>JAFGBI010000026.1 GCA_016933275.1 Polyangiaceae bacterium
ACCCTTCCGCTCCACGTCCGCCTCCGGCTACACTCCCTTTCTCTGGGCAAACTATGCGTCCTCCCGCCCAGTTACCCTTGCGCATTTGGGCGCCAAGCCTTGGGGGATCATTACACCGACAACTGACCGAAGGATGACCGCGGTGGGCGCGACCGCGCCCTAGGTTCTGGCCGTGTTTGCCGTCGATGCGGCTGCTTCGCAGAGGGGTGGGACACGCCGCAGTGGCGTGTCGTGCGCCATGGGGTCAACGGCGGTGGGCGCGGTCCGCGTTGGTGCTGGCCGCGATGCTGGCGGCGGGTGGAGCTCAGGCGCACGTGGCTCTCGTGTCTCCTGTCGCGCGCACGTCGAGCATGAAGGGCGGGCCCTGCGGCGCGGTGGGGAACGAACGCACGACCAGCCCTCCTCGGCCTGAGAACTGGCTCGGCCGCGAAGTTCCCCGAGACGATGCCGGCCGGCGCGGTTCGCGCTCGGCCATCGAGCGCCCGCACCTACGGACAGTCCTCGGACGGCGCGCCTACGTACTCGTAGGCGCCCATGTCCGAGATCCAGTCGCAGTCGTCGGCTTCGGGGTTCGCGCCGTCGCAGTTGGGCACCCCGGTGTCGTCGACCCGGGCGTTGCCGAGGATGTCCAACGCCGGCGCGACCGTGTCGTTGCCGCGGTCGATCCCCGGCGAACAGGGCTCCAGGCGATAGTCCCCGTTCGCCGGATCGACGAAGCGGGGCTCCGCGGAGATGTTGCCCTCTCCGGGATATCCGTCCTCGGTGTTGCTGTAGGTGACGAAATTGTGTTGGTAGGCGGCTCCCCACAGGATGCTATTCGCGATCGTCACCGAGGAGGACTCTCGCATGCCGATGCTATTGCCGTCGAACGTCGAATTGACCACGTTCAGCGTGCCCGTGCTGCCGCCCGCGTACCGATCCCCCACCTGGATGGCATCCCCGGCGTAATAGGCGTAATTGCCGAAGAAGAGCGAGCCGGAAACGTTCACCGTCCCGCTCTCGACGCGGATGGCACCCCCGACGCCGTTCGGGGAGTCGGGCATATCGTACGTCGCGCGGTTCTCTTCGAAGTGGCTGTCGACGACCGTGGTCGTGCCCGACATGCTCGTCATCGCACCACCCCCGTAATAGGTCGCCCAGTTGTTGCGGAAGACGCAGCCCTCGACCCGATTGGTACCGTAGAGCAGCCGCATCGCACCACCGCCGAGAGCCGAGGCACCGTTGTACTCGAAGGTGCAGTTCTCGATCGTCGCTCCGGCCCTGGTGTGCAGCCCGCCGCCACCACAGTAGTGCGAGCTCCCGTCGTCGACACCCGCATAGTTGTTGTTGACGCGGCAGTTCCGCAAGGTGACGGGACCCGCGGCATAGACGCCGCCGCCACAGGCCCCGTTGGTGACCGATCGGTTGTATGCATAGCCGTGAGTGATGGTAAATCCATCGATCACGGCGTAATTCCCCGTGGTCACCACGTGGAGGACCCGATCCGACAACCCACAGGACTCTGCGCTCCGACAGCCATCGAGTACGGTGGGGTTCAGATCCCAATCCCGTTCTTCTCGACTGGCTTCGTTGCCCTGGAAACCTCCGTAGATGGCCACGCCGTTCGCGAGGTTGATCGTGTTCGCGGTCGAGGTCCGGTAGACGAAATAGGTGCCCGCCGCGACCCAGACCTCGGCGTGTCCGGCGCAGCGGTCGTCCGCGGTCACCAGCGCCGCCGCCGCCACGCCCTCGTTCACGGAGCGGAAGGCGGTCCCCCAGGTTTCGCCCACTGGGTCGACGGCCGTGCTGTCGAGATCGACGTAGCGGATGCAGCTCTCACAAGAGACGCCGTCGCCCGGGGCGCCCTCGTTGCATTCGCAGGTGTTGACTCCCTCCACCGGGGCACAATGCGCGTTGAGGTCGCAGACCGTGCAGGCTGGGCCGCAGTGCTCGCGGGTGTCGCAGGCGACGCACAGGCTTTCGATGCAGAGCATGCCGGCCGGCGCGCAGTCCGCGTCCTCGTAGCACTCGACGGTGCAATCGTCGTCCAATCCCGCGACGCAGCGCCCCGGGCAGCAGCCATCACCGTCCTGGCATTCCGTGACGTCGACGTACTGACACAGCGCATCGCAGGTTTCCGGTGTCCCGGTGAAGACATCCAAGGTGCAGGCGTCCCCGTCCGGGGTGCAGCTTTCGATGCAGTCCCCTTCACAGGTTTCGCCGTCCTCGACGATGCCGTTGTCGCACACGGCCGGGCAGTCCCGATCCTGGTAGTTCACGTACCCTTCGGGGCAGCAGCCGTCGGAGTCGTTCGGCTCGAAGCGCCGCTGATGAATGCAGGCGGCGCTGCAGAGGTCCGGGTTCCCGGTGAGCCAGTCCATGGTGCAGCTGTCCGCGTCGTCACAGGTCACCGGGCAATCGCCGTCACAGGTTTCTCCGTCGTCGATCGTGCCGTTGCCACAGGTGGTGGAGCAGTCGTCGTCCGCGGCGGTGGTGCACCCGGCCGGGCAGCAGCCGTCACCGTCCACGCATTCGTGGATCAGGTTGTAGGTGCAGGCGGCGCTGCAGTTCCCGCTGCTCCCGGAGAGGAGGTCGATGGTGCAGGCATTGCCGTCGCTGCACTGGGTGGGGCAGTCTCCGTCGCAGGTTTCCTGGGGATCCACCGCGCCGTTGCCGCAGCGGTCAGAGCAGTCGGCGTCGGAGGCGGTACCACAGCCCGCCGGGCAGCAACCGTCATCGTTCGCACAAGCCGTGACGGGTACGGAGAGGCACAGGACGACGCCCGTGTCCTCGTCGCATACGGCGGTATCCCGGGTGCACCCGACCCCGTCGTCGCATGCCCCTTCGGGGTCGAACTCGTACGCTCCGTGATCCGGCGGCCCGACCCGCAGATGGCCTTCGATGTCCGTGACTGGCGCGACGTCGCTCGCACCCGCGTCGACCGAGGGGGAGCAGGCGGTCAAGCGGAGATCCAGGGGAGCCGCGGCCTCGTCGGTGTTCCTGAACCGTGGATCCTCCGTGATGGTGTGCGACCCCGATCCCTCCCAGACTCCATCGAAGGTGCTGTACTGCACGACGAAGCTCGTCCCGACCGAGTCGTCGAAGTTCATCGGGGTGTTGGCCCAGAGGATTGAGTTCTGGACCTCGGTCGTGGCGCTCGCATCGACGTTGCTGATGACCGCGACACCCGCGGATTGGCTGGTGTTGCGATAGAACGTCGAGTTGACGACGCGCACGTTCGCGCGATTGGCGATCGCGCTCCCCGATGGTCCAAAGGTCGACGCGGGATCCACGTTCACCTCGTTGTCCACGAAGAGGGAGTTCCGGATCTCGACGGTGGAGGCGGTTTGACTCGAGATGGCTCCACCGGACACGCCCCGATTCTCGATGAAGCGGCTGCGTTCGATGGTGACCTCGGCTCCGCCCCTCGCGTCCACGGCCGTGCCGAGGCAACCGATGTTGCGATAGAAGAGGGAGTCCCTGATGACGGCCGTCGAGGTGCCCACCGAGAGCGTGTTCGTGCGATTGGGGGACAGATCCCCCAGGAACGAGCAGCCTTCGACGACCGCCACCCCCTCACACCGGAAGATGGATAGGGCTGGTCCGGTCAATCCCTCGGTGTTCTCGAAGACCGTGTCGGTGACGGAAACCGTGTCCTGGTAGGTGCTCAATCCATTGGACTGGAACAGCGAATCGCGAACCTCCAGCGCAGCGTTCGCGATGTGAACCGCGCCGGAACCGCGCGGAGAGGTGTTCCTGACGAAGTGGCTATCCGTGATGGAGATGCCCCCGAGGTAGCCGTAGATGGCGGGCCCGTCGCCGAGCGCCGAGTTACTGGGGTTGCCCGCCGCGTTGCCGGCGAAGCGGCAGTGGTCGATCGCGAGCACGCCTTGCTCGAGGCGCAGACCGCCGCCGTGGCCGTCCAACCCGCTCGTGCCCGCGGCATTCCCCCCGGTCACCGTGAACCCGTCGAGGCGCGCGCCCCCTTCGCCACACCCCGCGGTGCCGTAGCAGGTGAGGACATGGTAGACCTGCTCGGTGCTGCCCGCGGATGCGTGGCCGTCGAGCACGGTGACGTTGCTCTCCCAGTCTCGGTCGTCGAGGTCGAGTTCCTGGCCCGAGAAGCCGCCGAAAACCGCCACGTGGCTCTGCAGGGCGATCGTGTCAGCAGGAGTGCCAGAGCCGGTCCCGTACACGTAGTAGGTGCCCGCCGCCACCCAGACATGAGCCCCCTTCGGGCAAGCGGAGCCCACGGCCGAGGTCGCAGCATCGATGCCCGCCGAGACCTCGGTGAACGCGGTTTCCCAACTCAGGCCGTCCGGATCCGGTGCGAGTGATTGCCAGTCTACGAACCTGACACAGCTCGCTGGATAGCACTCCGTGCCATCCCAGACGTATCCAACGCTGCACCGCGGCGGATGATCGCCGGAGCCGCCGGCTTGCCCCGCGCTGCCCCCCATCTCGCCGGGGATCCCCGCCGTCCCACCCACCTCCACGAGAGCGCCGCCCTGGCCCCCCCCCGAGTTCTGGCC
>JAFGBI010000365.1 GCA_016933275.1 Polyangiaceae bacterium
ACGTGACGCGCACGACGGACCCTAACCCCCTGTTATCGCAGGGCATTCTGCCTACGGTGTGTGCCTATGCTCCGAAAAGTCGGGCTCAAGCCAGGAGGCCGAAGCCGGATGACAACCTCGACGATATCCGGTCCCAACTCGGACTGCGCCCGAAGGGGGGAGGCCGGTAATGGGGCGACCACCGAGGGGCCACGTCTACTCCGATCACGGTGCCCGGTTCGTGACTTTCAGGATCGAGGAGAAGCCGAAGACCTTCCGACTCGTTCACGCTGCAACGGACGGGGAAGCCGAGGAGGCCAGGCGGGTGATGCTCGATGCCCTCCTTCGGCTTCGGAACCTAGGGAAGGAGGCACAGGCCGAGGCGTTCCTGGGCCAGCTTGCCGCCTCCGATCGGCGACGCAGGACGGGAGTGCTCACGATTCTCGAAGGGGTGCTTCGCGGGACAGAGCACGCGGAACCCCCCGAAGAAGAGGCGGCTGCCGCACCCAAGACTCCGACCAGACCGAAGAGGGCGGTCACGTTCGGGGAGTTCGCCGATCGATGGACGTCAGGGGAACTCGCGGCGGACTTCCGCGGCCGGATCAAGGTCATCGACCACACCGAGAACAAGCGTCGCCTTCGTGTTCATGTCCTCGACGTGAGCTACAGGGGACAACGGATCGCCGAAGTCCCCCTCGATGAGTTCACGCTCGACCATGCCGAACACATCCTCCGGCAGAAGTCCCTCCCGTCCGGGTCCCTCCGACATGTGGCCCAGATCCTGAACCGCATCTTCCGACTTGCCGTCTACCCTGCCCGGTTGATTGCGCAGTCGCCCTTTCCGAGGGGATGGCTGCCACCCGCCAACCCGGTGAAGGCCCGCTCGTACATGCTGCCGGAGGAGGACCTGCTGGTCCTGAGATGCGCCGAGATCCCGCTGGTGAAACGGCTCTACATCGGCATGGCGAATCGCGAGGGCACGAGGCGGGGGAACCTGGTCAACCTGGAGTGGAGCTGCCTCGTCCTGAACGTCGCTGGCGGAGGATTCCTCTCGTTCGACGAGACCAAGAACGGCGAGGACGCCAACTGGGCGCTCGATCCTGGCACGGCCGAAGCACTTCGGCGGTGGAGGAAGTTGTGTCCATCGAAGCGCTGGGTCTTCCCGGAGCTCGCGGTGCCGACGACCCGCACGCTACCGAGGCTCGACCGGCCCATGTACGTGAACCACCTCTCTGAGGACCTGCGGGAGTGGCTCCAGGAGTGCGGCGTAGACCGCCCCAAGCTCTATGAGCGCACCGAGGACCGGCTCCCGCTGCGGGCCCATGACCTCCGAGCCACGTTCGTGACCCTGGCTTTGGCGAACGGCCGCACCGAGACGTGGGTGATGCAGCGTACGGGGCACAAGACCTACGGGATGCTCGCCCGGTATCGCCGCGATGCACGGACCCTGGAGGAGCTTCGGGTCGGGTGGCTCGCGCCGCTCCACGAGGCCATCCCGGAGCTCGCCAAGCTGACCCAGAACACCACCGATGAGCAGTAGATCGTCGGGTTAGCCGGCCAATATAACCGGCAGTTTAACCGGCAGCTCCGCGAACGACCCCTCTCCACCCCTCCAAAACGACGCCGGCCGAACACGAATCC
The DNA here is from genome assembly GCA_016933275.1 of Polyangiaceae bacterium. Lineage (GTDB taxonomy): Bacteria > Myxococcota_A > Polyangia > Polyangiales > Polyangiaceae > JAFGBI01. The sequence goes on from JAFGBI010000365.1 coordinate 1,621, forward strand.
AGCGTCTTTTCCGCCTCAGTGCACGAGAGAGGACTCGAACCTCCACACCTTGCGGTACCGGAACCTAAATCCGGCGCGTCTGCCAGTTCCGCCACTCGTGCGAGCGTCCCGCGTCCGACTCAGCTCGGGGACTAGGTCTGCGGGGGAGCCTAGCGCGCCCGAGCCTGGCTCGGCAACCGCCCGAACCGTCCGGAGTCCCTCGGCGCCTGCGGATGGTCAGGCGTGGGCCAGGCGCGCCTACCGGTCGGGCAACACGCCGTCCGGTGGTGCCGGGATCGTCGGGTGCTCCTGGATCCCGAGCCACTCCAGCGCCCGCTCGTGGTGCACGAACGCCTTCGCGCGTGCTTCGAGGCCGTCTTCGGCGGCCACGTCGGCAACCACGGCGGCGACCGCCAACGACGGGCCCGTGCCGGTCAGAATCGCCCACTTGCGGGGCGCCAAGGGCCCGATGAGCACGTCGGTCACCAGTTCCTCGATGTCGCCCAGGAGCAGTCCCGTGAGGTCCCCACCGACGACATTCCAGAGGACGCGCTCGGCGATACCGAGGTCGATCGCCCTCTCGAGAGCCTCTTTCAGCTGGCGATAGGTCACCTTCCCGCGCACCTGATAGACGACGAGATCTTGGCGCGGATCGCGCGCACAACTCACCTCCCCGTCGGGGGCGCGAAGGTGGATCCGAGCGAGTGGCGCCGGCGGAAACGGGTCGTCGTGGGCCACGTAGACTGAGTCATGATGTGCCGCGCAGTCCAGCGGATCAACTGGCGGGATTCGTCGGGGCGAGGCCGGCGCTCGCGCCCCGGACTGGAGCAGGTGTCGTTCGTCCTGCCATCAGCGCCGTCGCCGCGAGCCCGAACGCTCGTCGCTTGCTCGGGTGGGACGTGATCAACGAGCCGGAGTGGGCGGTGGCAGCGACCGGCACAGCCCCTGGCGGGCAGGATTTCTCGCCGAACTCGGAGCTCACGGCGGTTTCGCTCGCGGACATGACGGCGCTCATCACCGAGTCGATCGCGGTGTTGCGTGAAGAGACCCCGGACGCGCTCACCAGCGTCAGCTGGGCCGCCGCCAAGTGGTCGTGGGCCTTCACGGACGTGGACGTCGATTTCCAACAGCCTCACATCTATGCGTGGGTCAATGACTACTGGCCCTACACCTCGACGCCCGCCGAGCTCGGGTACCCGGGGAAGCCCGTCGTCATGGGCGAGTTCCACCTGATGCAGATGCCGTTCGAGTCCAACGACACCTTCGGCGAGATCCTGAGCTCGTGGTGGGAGACCGGCTACGCCGGTGCCTGGTCGTGGCAGTTCATCGAGCAGCAGGCTAGCCTCGGCCTCATTCAGGCCTTCGCGGACGAGAAGGGTTGTCCGGCAGGGTTCTGACGGTTCGCGTCGTGGGGGTGGCCGCCGCCGCAGCGCTCGCCATCGGGATCGCGATCGCGCTGCGACCTACCCCTGACCCACCGGCGAGGCCCGGGGTTTCCGGGAGCCGCGAGGTCAGCAAGGCGGTCGCGGAGCGCTCGGTCGACGGGCGCCACGACGGAGGGGAGCCGGTCGCCACGGGACGGCTCGCGGAGGGCTCTGGGCCGCCTTTCGGGAGCGAGGACGACTACCTCCGGGAGCTCACGCGTCTCAACCGGACCGACAAACGGCGCGCACTCGACCTCGTCCGCCAGGGCGAGCAGTGGTACTCGGCGCGAGGGGTGAGAGCCGAGGCGCGCCAGGCCATGGGCATCACGTTGTTGGTCGATGTGGGAGAGATGGAGGAAGCGCGGACCTGGACCCGGCGATCCATCGCAACGCACCCAACTAGCAGCTATCGCCCGCTCGTGCAGCGGGGTGACCGGGATCCACCCGCGGCCGAGCGGAGCCGGCGAAAAATCGTCGGCGCGGGAGAACGTTTGGACGCCACCAACCCTCCGGGACCAGTCACTTCGGGCGCGCCGGGCGCGCCGGGGACGCCCTCGCCCCGTCACTCCAGGGTGACGACACTGCTCACTTCGCGTAGCCGCGCGGAGAGGACCAGCGCGGCGCCACGTAGACTTTGAGCACATCCTTGTAGAGGCCGATGTGAGCGCAGTGATCCATCTGGTCGTTGCCGCGAAATCCGCGCACATGGAAGTCACCACGATCGAAACGCGAGATGAGCTCGAGACCCCAGGGATCGCCCGCGCGGGGGCGCGCCGCCGAGGGACGACCCCCCAGCCGCTGGATGAGGTAGTTGGCCGTCTCGGTAGTGGACGCGTACCCGGGCGGGATGATCGAGGAGTGGCTCACGAACATGAACGTCTCTCCCCCGCGCGCCCGCCGCGCGAAATCGACGAACGGCGCGAGCTGGATGGCTCGCAGGGAGTCCCGGTCGTAGCCCGCATGGAGTCCGTCCAGCAACACGACCGTGTCGACCCGCGCGGCCCATTTCGGGTGGCGGAGGATCTCGCCGACGGCGCCGTAGCCCGCGCTCCAAGCGCTCAATCCGATCTTGCGAGCCCGCGCTGCCTTCAGACCGTTCTTCTCCGCCACCGCCCGCTCGACGCTGGCCAGGAGCTCGCCGAACGCCGCGGCGCTGCGAAAGCTCGCCTCGTAGGGCCCGGAGCCGATGCCGAGATCGATGCCGACGAGGACCGCACCCCGCTGGATCCTCACCCACTCCTTCCGCACCGGCTCGTGGCCGTGGAAGTGGAACATCACGTCGAACCGACCATTGCTCACGCCCCCACGGTGCGGCGTGATCATCTGGCCCATGGTGGGGGCCCGGCTCCAGTGGTCGTAGACACCCCACCCGGGATCCGGGCTCAGGCAGGGATTGATCCCACCCCGCTCCGCGGATGTCTTCTGGGTCTGGGTGGACGGGCCCGGCTTGGCGAGCACCCAGTTCCGCGGCCGCTCGGCGCTGCCGTCGGCTGAAGGCGGGGACTCGCCCCGATCGCCCTCGGCGGCTGGCGGGTGGCTCGGCTTCTCGCCGGGGGCTGGCACCAGCAGGACTTGGCCGGGCTTGATGGGGGCATCCTCGCTGATCCCGTTTTTCGCGCAGAGGGCGTCGACCGTCACCCCATAGCGCCGGGCGATCCCCCACAACGATTGTCCGGATTCGACCCGATGCTCCTTCTTCGGCGCCGCGTGGGCGATCGGACCGGCGGCAGAACCAATGCCGAGAAGGAGCGCGCCCGCCAGGAGCGCCAGACAGGATGGGCGCAGCCAACGCCCCCTCGAGCCTGGTCTGCGGGTCATGGACGACTGCTCGCCGGACACGGGAACATTGCTTGTCACGTGCCAGAGCCCGGTGCAAACGGGCAAGTTTCGGGCCCGAGCCGTGGTCAGCGGCGCCGACGCCGGGGAACGCCGACCGGCTCTTGCTGGGTGCTGCAGTGCAGGGTTCCCAGGCCGAGAACCAGATCCACGGCGTGGATCCCGACCACCGTGCGGTCGGGGAAGAGCTCTGCCAGGATGCCGAGCGCGACCCGATCCTGGGGATCGTTGAAGGTCGGCACCACGACCACGGCGTTGCCGATGTAGAAATTCGCGTAGCTTGCGGGGAGTCGCTCGTGGCCGAAGCGGATCGGAGCGGGCATGGGCAGCGGGATCACCTCGAGGCGTCGCCCGGCCGCGTCCCGTGCCGAGCCCAGCACCTCGGCGGCGCGGCACAGCAGGAGGTGATTGACGTCGGCCGCCCGCGGCTCCTGGGCCAGAAGGACCCGACCGGGACCCACGAACCGCACGAAATCGTCCACGTGGCCGGAGGTGTCGTCACCTGCGATCCCCTCGTCGAGCCAGATCACCCGCGCTACCCCGAGCTGCTCGGCGAAGACGCGCTCGGTTCCGGCTGCCCCGAGGTGGGGATTGCGGGCAAAGGGGCCCGTGAGCAGGCACGCCCGCGTGGCGAGCAGGGTGCCCTCTCCGTCGACGTCGATCGCACCACCCTCCAGCACCACCCGGCGCTGCTCACCTGCGTTCTCGACGGTGGGCTGGTAGGTGGGCACTCCGAGCCACCGAGCGGCGAGGTGCCCGACCGCCTCGTCCTTGCGGTGGTTCGTATAGCGATTCCAGCCGTTGAATCGCCATTTGATCGCGGCGAGGGCCGGTGCTTCGCCGCTCGGTGCGGGATGTGGGTCACTCGCCCGCCGCGTGGTGACGAAGGTGGGAAGGCTATCACGAACCCAGGTGCGGTTCACCGCAGCGTGGACGAAGTCCACCTCGTCGAGCGAGGCCCCGGCCTTGCGCAGCAGGCCCGCGACGCGTGCCTCGGCGTCCGTGTGCGGCACGAGGAGGTGGACCACCTCGCCCCGTTGGAGCCACCGGGTGAGCTCCGCGAACACCCAGGGGATGGCTCCTCCCTTGCCGGGCCAGTCCGCCGTTGACCAGGGCCAAGCCAGCCACGTCGCAGCGTGAGGCTCCCACTCCGCGGGCATCCGGTAGCCGAGCGACGCGGGGACGCCCAAGGGTGGCGACGAACCGGTCATCCCGGGTCCTTCCCCAGCCAACGTGCCGTTAGGTCCCCGTAGGCGTCGACCCGCCGATCGCGGAAGAACGGCCACCACCGGCGCACGGCGTCGATGCGGTCGAGATCGAGCTCGGCCACGAGCACCTCCTCGGCTTCTCCCGCCTCCGCGAGCACGATCCCCTGAGGATCGCACACGAAGGAGTGACCCCAGAACTCGATCCCACCCGCGGAGCTGGGCTCGAAACCGACGCGGTTGGCGCACACCACGAAGACCCCGTTCGCGATCGCGTGGGCACGCTGGATCGTTCGCCAGGCGTCGAGCTGAGTGGCGCCCTCTTGGGCCTTTTCGCAGGGCATCCACCCGATCGCGGTGGGATAGGCGATGACCTCTGCCCCCTTCATGGCAGCGAGCCGGGCGGCCTCCGGGAACCACTGATCCCAGCAGATGAGGGTGCCGAGCGAGCCGAACGGCGTCGAACAGGCGAGGACCCCGAGATCGCCAGGCGCAAAGTAGAACTTCTCGAAAAACTGGGGATCGTCCGGGATGTGGAGCTTCCGATACTGGCCCAGGGTTTCGCCCTGGGGACCGAGCACGACGAGGCTGTTGTGGTAGAGGCCGGGCGCGCGCCGCTCGAACAGCGGCACCACGAGCACCACCTCGCACTCGGCGGCGAGAGCACTCATCGCGATCGTCGTCGGACCGGGGATCGTTTCGGCCCGGATGAACTGCTCGGGATCCTCGGTCTGGCAGAAGTAGGGCGAGGTGAAAAGCTCACCGAGCACCACCAGCCGAGCGCCGCGGGCTCGTGCCTGGCGCACACCGTCTGCGGTCGCGCGGAGGTTCTCCTCGCGGTCTGCGCTCACCGCGCGCTGCACGATCCCGACGCCGAGGAGGGAGGCTGCCATGGTTTCCGGCGAGGGTAGCACTGGCGCGGCGCGCGCCATCGCGATTTGGCACCGCCCGGGACCGGAGCCATCGCGCCAAGGATCGCCGAGGTCAATCCCCGGTGCCAAGGGTGGCGGCTGGCGTGCGCGACTCCAGGGCCAGGGCGATGCCGGCACAGACGAGGGCAATCACCATCTGCAGGACGTACATGAGGAATACCGCCGCTGCTCCAGGACCCTTCACGACCTCCGGCGGCACGTACATCGCGAGCCCGGCGTAGAGGGAGAGCTGGAAGGTGCCGAAGAACCCTGGCACGTTCGGCACCAGAAAGCCGAGCGCCAGAACACCAAGCACCGCCGCACCTTGCGCCAGCGTCAGCGTGTCCACGCCGGTACCCCACACCAACACCCAGACGCTCGCAACGTTGATGCCCCAGTAGGCCAGGGTGGTGCCCAGGAAGGGCAGCGAGTAGCGGGTTTTGGGCAAGAACCCGAGGCCCGAGGCGAGCCGTTCGAGCACGCCAGCCGCGTGGTCGGCGAGGCGCTCGGAGATCACGCCGAGGCACCGGTGTAGCATGAGAGTGACCCACTCCCGTCGCCAGTAGAAGAGCCCCATCGCCAGGAACAGCGCGGCGAACAGGGCGAGGGCGGAGTAGGCGGCGCCCGGAACGACGCTGACCGGAACGTTCAGATCGCCGATGCGATCGGGCAGCACGGGCAACGGGTCCGCGACCTGCAGCGCGACGAAGAGCAAGAGGCTCAGCACCAAACCGTCGATCACCCGCTCTGCCCCGGAGATACCGGATGCCGCCCACCACGAGACGCGCGCCTTTCGATGCAAGAGGGACGGACGAACGAGCTCGCCGAGGCGAAACGGCAGGACGATGGTCGCGCCGTAGAAGATGTAAGAAATCCTCAGGATCCTGGGGATACCCACAGGCTGGATGGGCAAGAGGAGCCAGTGCCACCGAACGGCGCGCAAGAGCAGGGTCGTGAGGTAGAGCAGGAGGTAGATGGGGAGGGTCCACCAGGCCACCTCGGCGAAGCAGCCGGCCTCGGGCACGACGGGCAGCGCGCCCTCGTGGAGCGCCCAGGCCGATCCACCGGCGATAGCGAAGGAGACGACGCCGGGCAGGATGAAGCGGTGCCAACCCCGCTCGCGCGGCGGTTCATCGTCCGGAGGGGAAACGGGGGCCGGATCCGGCATCGCACACCACGGGAATAGACGGCACGAGCGCCGACGATCTGCCCGCCCTCGCGAGGACAGGCGGGGCAGTCTTGCCCGCTCTGGATCGCGAGGGCAAGCCCCCAACGGAGCATTGCTTCCGCGGACGCCCGGGGCCGTGGTATTCCCCCTCCGCCGGCCGCGTCCCACCGGCGGGACGTACCCGCAGCGGGTTCGGGCGCATGCACCACCCTGGGAATCACCAGACTCCGATCGTCGCGCGGGCGCCGCTGCAGGACCCCACCCGGATCGCCCTCGCCGAGGCGAAGCGCTGGGCGCCGGGACGTCACGCGACCGACGGGACCCCGGGCGCCGCGACACCGCCGGCTCCCGGTACCAACCGGAAAGGTTCACCGTGAATCGAGCCCGCGTCCTCGCGCTCGCCTACGAGGTCCTCTCGGCGCTGATCGCGCTGTGGGCTTCGTACTGGTTCGCCGTCAGCTACGGCTATAACTTCGGCTACGACAACCACGCGACCTACCTCGTGGGCGCGCTAAGACTCCACGATCCGGCGGTCTTGACACGAGACTGGCTCGCGGCGGAATGCACGCCGTATCACCCAATCTTCGGCTACATCGGGTGGGCGCTCTGGGCGCTGGACGAGGAGGGGTGGGGCTTCGCCTATGCCAACGTGGCGGCGGTCACGGCGATCGGCCTTTCGATCTACGCGATCTGCCGCGCCTTCGCGGGATCGCGCCTGGCGCTCCCCGTGTTCTTGGTTCCGCTCGCCTTCGCGATGCAGACCCGCACCCACAGCGTGGCGGTGAGCTACATCGCCGACTTCATCATCCAGCCTTCGACCCTGGGCGGGCTCGGCTGGACCGCGGGGATCGCGGCCTTCCTCACGGGGCGTTGGCTCCTGTCGGGGGTCCTCTTCGGCCTGGGCGGCCTTCTCCACGCCAACTACCTCGTCCTCGGCTTCCCGGTGCTCGGGATGGCGCACCTCCTGATCGAGAACCCGTGGGATTGGCGGTCCCTCGTGCGGCGGCTGGTGCGGCAGCTCGGACCCTCCGTAGTGGCACTGCTCATCCTGTCTCCCGTCATCTTCGCGACCGCGAGCCACCCGGACGCGGACCGCGCGCGTGAGATCTTCCAGACCATCCGATCTCCCCACCACTACATGCCGCTCAATTTCACGGGACGGTTCATGCCCCTCGGAGCCTGGCAGGTGCTGGGGATCGGCGCTGCCTGGCCGCTCCTTCGCGGTCGCCATGGCCCCGGTCCGCGCCTCGCAGCGCTGCTGATCGCCATCGCTGTCCTGCTGTGGAGCGGAACGTTCCTGACCACCTGGACCTTCGTCCCGAGCGTGTCGCAGCTTTTCCCATGGCGGGTAGCGCCGTTCTCGGATCTGCTCGCGCAGGTGGCGCTCGCCGGCGCCGCGGCTAGCCTGGTCTGTGAGCCAGCACGCGTTCGCGAGTACCCGAAGCCCGCCCTCCTCCTGGTGGTGGCGGGAGTCGTGATGCTGTGCGTCGACCGGGCCAAATCGGACTCCCCGTGGATCTCTCGCATCCTCCTCGGCACCGTGGTGGTCGGAGTGGTCGGCACCTTGGTCGGGCTCGGATTCGACGCACTGGTGCGCAGGACCGCGCCCCGCAACGTGAGCCCGATCCCGATCGAATCCCGGGTGAGCGGAGGCTGGCCCACTTCCCTTGCCGCCGCGTTCGCCGCCCCGAGTCCGCTGCCGCGCTACGCGGCGATCGCGCTCATGCCGCTCGCGCTGCTGCTCTGGAACCGGGTGAGCGCGAGGTTCCTCACCCCGACCGCGATCGAGCGCGAGTCGTCCCTGTTGCACGGCTTCGACTCGCGAGAAGAAGCGCTCTACCGCTGGATCCGCGAGAACACGCCGACGGAGGCGCGTTTCCTCCAACCGCCGCTGATGGAACGATTTCGCATCAGCTCTCGACGGGCGATCGTCGTGGACTGGAAGAGCGCCCCGATCCTGCCCGATGAGTTGCTCGAGTGGTATGTCCGTCTCGGCGCGGTGGCGGGTCGCTCGGCGCCGCGGGGCTCGAGCGAGGTCGGTTCCGGTTACGACGCCATGGATTCCGCGCGGCTCCGGACGCTCCGCGACCGGTACGCGGTGGACTTCGCCGTGGTGCGCCGCGGGAGGGAGGCGTCCCTCAAGGACTGGCCGGTGGTGTATTCGAACGCCGGCTATGCCGTGCTGGATCTCCGTTCCCCTCGGCCAGAGTGAGGCCGGACGTAGAGGGTGAGGTCGAGGCCCGTTCGTGGTATTCCGATCCGCCAGTGTGAGCTCATCCCCCGTGGCCTCCCCCCGCTTCTCCTTCGTCATCCCGTTCGTGAACGAGGAGGCCACCCTCGGTGAGCTTCACCGCCGGATCGCCGAGAGCGTGGCGACCGTGCTCGGGACCGGGGAGTCCTACGAGGTGATCTTCGTGGACGACGGGAGCATCGACGGTTCGGTGGACGCCGTGGAGGCGCTGGTCGAATCCCACGCGGAGGTGTCGCTGGTAGAGCTCCAGGGCAACTTCGGCAAGAGCGCCGCCCTGGCTGCCGGCTTCGCCGAGGCCCGCGGGAAGATCGTGTTCACCCTCGACGCCGACCTCCAGGACGACCCCAAGGAGATCCCGCGCTTCCTCGCCGAGCTCGAGCGCGGCTACGACCTCGTGTCCGGGTTCAAGCGGACGCGGCACGACCCGTGGCACAAGGTCTTCCCCTCCCGGATCTTCAACTGGATGGTGCGCACGAGCACGGGCATCCGCCTGCACGACGTCAATTGCGGGTTCAAGGCATACCGCCGCCGAGTCCTGGAGAACGTGCGCGTGTATGGCGAGCTCCACCGGTTCGTCCCCGTGCTGGCGCATTGGCGGCGGTTCAGGGTCGGCGAGATCGAGGTCGAGCACCACCCCCGCCGGCACGGCACCAGCAAATTCGGCGGGTGGCGTTTCTTCCGCGGACTGATGGATCTCATGACGGTGACGTTCTTGCTCCGCTACGAGCGGCGTCCCCTGCATTTCTTCGGCGCCCTCGGGGGCGCCTGCCTCGCCCTCGGCGTCGGGACTGGGGTCTATCTCACCACGGTCTGGCTCGGGGGAGAGAGCATCGGGCAACGACCGCTCCTGATCCTCAGCGTGCTCCTCATGGTGATCGGGGTACAGATCCTCGCCACGGGCCTCATCGCCGAACTGGTGGTGCACCTGGCCCGCAACGAGCGGCCCTATGTCGTGCGACGACGACTGGGGGGCGCCGACGCGCGGGAGGCTCCGCCGTTGCTCCCCGACCACCTCTTCGAAGGCGGCCGCGGCGGGGAGGCGATCGGTGCGTCCACGGAGGGCGTCCGCATCAGCCGGCTCCAGACGGGGAGCGACCGGCGAGACGAGGGGACCGAAGCCTAGCTCGTCGGAGCCGGAACCAAGCCTTGCGTCGGCAGTCAGCGGTCAGGCAAGACGCGGAGAGGCTGCCTACCAACGACCGACTGCGACGGAATCCCCGAGAGACCTCCTGCCAGATTCGGTCAAGACCGCGCCGCCGAGACACCAACCCCGTAGCTGGCCGGCAGCAGGGAGCGCCGCCCCGGGGGCGCCGCTGCCGCGATGGACACCTGAACCATTGCGTCAGCTGGCCTGCGCCTGGATGCCGCGAGCCATCCGAGCCAGCGCCCAGGCGACGACGTCGGCGGTGATCGAGAGCGCTCGCGAGAGGATGGCGGCGGCCACCGCCGGGGCCGAACCGATGACGGGCGCGAGCCCCGCCGCGAAGACCGCTTCCCGGATCCCGAGACCGGCCGGAGCGAACGCCGCCAGGAACCCGAGGACGGAGCCCAGGATGAAGAGCCCCGGGGATGCCGTCGCAGGTCCCGCCAATCCGGTCACGGCCCAGGTCACGAGGTACCCGTGGAGCGCCCAGTTTCCCCAGTACACGAGGTGGTAGCAGGGCAGGACGGGCGGCACGAGCGGTCCACGATCCCCAACCGCGAATCGTTCGCGGATCTTGGCGGGGAGATGCCGGCGATCGACCACGAGCAGGGCGATCAGTCCCGCGACCGAGGCCCCGAGCAGGGGCAGGCCGAACCGGCCCACGAGCGCGAGCACCCCGGCGGCATGGGTGTTGGTAGCGTACAGGAACGCGAACCCCATGACACAGCCGACGGCGAGCCAGGAAAGCATCTCGATGAACACGGAGATCCCGACCGTCGCCACGGGCGCGCGGACCCGATCGGCGCCTGCCATACGTACCACCGGCAGCCCGACCTTCCCCGGCATGTAGCGCCCGAGCTGTGAGTCGAGGAAGAGCACCATCCCGGGCAGGGTGGGTGAACGCCGCCCGGTCATCGCCGCAAGCAGGGCCAGCCACCCGAATCCTTGCGTGATGGTCCCGGCGAGGACCGGCACGAACGAGAGGGCCACGAGCAGGGGCGAGATCACCAGCTCACCCGGCTGCCAGCGCCGCTTGAGATCCCAGACCGCGAGCACCACGAAGACGGCGCCCGCCGTGACCATGACCGCCCTGATGACACGACCGAGCGCGGCGCCCGGGACCGACCGTGCCCCTGGTTGCGCGGCAGCTGCTGGTCCGGCAAGAAACGAGCTATCGGGCGCGACTGGTGGGTGAGGCGCGCTCTCCTCGGGTCGGGTCAATAAACCTCGATCTCGGCAAGGTGGAAGAACCCCTTCTTCAGCAGCTTCAGCCGGACGAGCTTCGCCTTCCGCGCTGGCACCTCTGCCGTCCATACATCGAACACCTCGTTGCGACGCGCGACCTCTTCGAATTTGCCGGGCTCGGTCGCAAGCTCGAGGGCAAGCGGGACCGCGCGCTCGGGGTGCGACGCCCGGTTGTAGACGACGACGCGGTGCACCGTCTTCTCCCCGTCGAGGTCAATCTCCACCCACGGCTGGTTGTCGTTGTTGGTGTGGAAGCCAAGCTCGTTGCGGTTGCCATCGACGACCTGCCGAGGAGGGCAGCCATACTTCTTGCTGTTGCTGCTGAGCCGCACGTTCTTGTCGCGGGCGATGTTCTCCAGGGGCTGCGTGCTCCGAACCAGCGCGAAGAATCCACCGAGGAGGGCGAAGACGAGCATCACCGCAGCGATGATCCTGAGCCAGCGCTGGTAGAGGACCGACGCCACCCTCTGCATCTCGCTCTCCAGGCGCTCGGCGAGCCGCTCCGTGACCCGAGTCGCCACCGTCGCGAGCACATTCCGGCGGTCCTTGGGCAACCCAGCGACGAAGTAGGTGCCGTCCGCCGCGAGGAAACGGTCCAGAAGCTCACGGTCCGCGGCCTCCACGCCGGTGAGGACCGCTTCCCCGGTCGAGTGCGCGCTCAGGGCTGCCCAGCGTGCAGCGGGTTCCGGGTCGGCCTCGATGCCGGAGCGAGCCACGTGCGCGGCCACGAGCAGTTGCGCGACCTCCCGGCCCAGCAGCAACGCCCCCAGCTTTCCGTCCGCCAGCTCACTGAGCCGTTGAGCAGCGATGAGCCCTTCCCGGCCGAGCTCGAATTCGACGTACCCCGAGCTCCCCGGGGCAAAGCCCACCCTGCGAGCCGCCGCGAGCTTCTCGTCCATCCAGAAGAAGCGGCGAACGACGGTCCAGAACGACGGTCCCGCAGCCACCGGATTCGCCGCCGGCGCAGCCGCGGGGGCGCCCTCGCCAGCCGCAGCGGGCGCGGTCCCCTCCTCGGTGGAGGCAGCGGGCGCGGGCTCCACGGCGGAGGCGGCGACCCTGGCGTCAGCGTCCCCAGCGGTTCCCTCACCCGTGGGCGGAGAGGCCTCGGGGGCTGGAGCGACGGGCTCCGGTGCCGTCCCTTCAGGGGCCGAAACGGCCGGAGACGGAGCCGCGTCACTGGAGACTGCTCCCGAACCCGCTGCCGATCCCGTGGACGCCTTCTCCGGTGCGGGGTCGCCCACCGTTCCGTTCGCCTCTCGCTCCCGCTCCGAGTCCACCATGGTTCTCTATCTCCTCTTTGTGGGCCCGAAGCTATCCCAACCTCTGGGCGGGTCAACTGCGAGCGGCGATCGATTCGGCGATCATGGGGTCCCCGGCCTCTCCCGGATCCCTGCCAAAGCGGGCCCGCCCGCGGCGCAGCGGCTCACTCGGGTGCCTCTCGGCCGGGACCGGTCTGGTCGGGACGGGGATCAGTGAGGTTGGGGGGTCGCAGCCACGGTCCAGAGGGTCCCGTCCCCCCCAACCGAGAGCGACACCGTCCGCGGGGAATCCTCGGCGACGACGAACTCGCGGCCGTCGAAACGCACCAGCTGGCGTTGCTCGTTGATGCCCCAGATGTCCTCCTTGTTGGCGACGGCGATCTCCAAGAGCTTGCCCGGCACCCGCTCCCATTTGGTCCCATTCCACCGTTGGGGCTGGCGCTTGCGGTTGGTCCCCCACAGGGTCCCGTCGTCCCCGACGCTGAGGCGGAGCACCTTCCCCTTCCGGCGGGCCCACTTCTTGTTCACCCACTGGTTGGGGGTCGAAGAGCCATCGATGGCCCAGATGTGAGCCTTGCTCCCCACGGTGATGCGCTGGAAGCGGCCAGGCTCTCGCCGCCAGTCCTTGCCGTCCCAGCGATAGGGGCGTCCCGTGTCGTTCAAACCCCAGAGCGTGCCGTCTGCCCCCGCTTCTACCTGGGAGAGGATCCCCACCCGATGCTGCCAGGCGGCGCCGTCGTATTGCCACACCGAGTTTCCCGGCCCCACGCCCCAAACGAAGGTGGCGTTGCCCACCGTCACGTCGCTCACGGGTGCGGCGGCCTGCTCCGCGGCCACCGCCACGCGCGTGTGGGCCGACTCCGCGGAGGAACGCCCCAGAAGGAAGCCAACGAAGGCCATCACGACGACTGCCACGCCGCTGGCGATGAGGATGCTGGTGGTCTTGGTCATGCTCGAGTCTCCTCCCTCGGTGCCGAACGCGGTCTCGCCGGTGCCGATCCGATCGGGGTCCTAACGTTTCAGTGTGTAGAGGGTGTAGCCACTTGGGAGCCGCCGCTTCGCTCCTCGATCGCCCAGAAAACTACGCACCGAAGCCGGCGTCTTCGCATGCGTGATCACGTGCGACACCCGGTACTGCGCGAGGATCGCCCGCCGGCGCCGCGACGACGTGCCCGACCTGAGAAACTCACGGACTCGCCTCCCGCGTTCGCGTTGATCCTGGGCGAGCGGGTTCTGGTGAAGGAGCGCCACGACCTTCACCCCGCAGGTGGGCAGGGGCCAGGTGGTGCTCGGATCTCCCAGCACGACACCGCCGGGTCTGACGGCCGTGGCCACGGCGCGGCAGAGCGCGACCCGGTTCCGTCGTTCGTCACGCTTCCTGTGGTCCGCGCGCCAGGCGAGCGAGACGTTCACGTAGACCATCGCGCCAAGCATTCCTGCCACGCACAGGCTCGACAGGACCTTTCGCCAAAGGCCGCCGCGGAGCACCCACCACCCTTCGGAGTACCCGGGTGTCGCCCGCAGGAGGAGCCACACCGTCGCGATCTGCAGGTACGGGATCACGAGCAGGATGAAGCGGTGACCAAGGGGGAGCTTCATGAAGGAATTCGCGACGAATGGCAGGAGCATCACCGCCGCGCCGGCGACGACGAAGCGGTGCCGTCCCGCATACAGGAAGCACGACAGCGCGTGGATGCCAATCACGGCGAAGCCGATCGTGCGGAGCAGGGGAAAGAGGCTGTAGAAGAGGTGCTGTTTGGCTTGAAGGTCACCGGCAGCGATGTCCTCGAGGCCATCCACGATCCAACTCGTGTCGAGGTCCTCCCCACCGAGGAAGGTGCGCCAGATCGAGAAATAGGGCCACAGCTCGACCAGGCCACTGGAAGCAGCCGCCAGGCCAATCACCAGCCAGCGACGACGCCAGCTGACCTCGGCTTCGAACCAGGCCATGCAAATGACGCCAGTGACCGTCATGGTGGCGGTCAGGGGGTGCGTGAGGACAGCGTTGGTGGTGCTCAGCGTGAGCAACGTCATCCACCACGGCGAGGCCTTGCCGCGGAGCACTCGCACAGCAATGGCGAAGGTGATGAAGGAGAAAGCGATACAGGCCGTCGAGGGGTAGCCCGCGATCTCGAAGAGCATGACGAGCTGGTACACGTTGGAGAATTTGAACCCTCGATACCAGCTGCCAAGGACCACGATGAGCCCGTAGAGCGGAGCCCGAGGATCGCGAAAATAGGTGAGGAAGAAGGCGTAGACCCCGACAACCAGCAACGACACGTTGATGGTCCCGGCGAGCGCCATCGCCTGGAACGCGTCCAGCTGCAGCATGCGCGCCACGATGGCCACCCCAACGAAGAGGGGCATGTAGCGGGACGATGCATCGTCCGAATCGAGGTGGGGATTGCGGGGATGGAGGGGGTTGTCCATCAGCGCGCGCAGGACCCCCGAGTGCTCCCAGAAATCGGACCGCGGATTGTAGGTGGCCAGTTGCGTCACGAAGAGGGAGCGCCCGACCCAGAGCACGACTCCGAGCCCGAGCAGGACGAAGAGCACCGTCGGCCACCACCGAAGCGCCGCACTCAACCGCCGCCAAGGCGCCGGCGGTCCCGCCGGCACGGTCCCGGCCGCGCCGCCCACCGCGGCTTGTGAGGGCTCACCCATCCCGTGCGCTCCGCCAGGTGGGGGCTCCGGTGCTGGTGACGCCTTCAATCTGCCCCCTTCCCCCGAGACGCCCGACCTCGGCGTCGAGCCGCCGCACGCGGAGCAGGAGCTCCTCGAGGAGCCGGCGATTGGTGGCCTGGAGCTCCGCGAGGATCGCGACCAGAGAAACGATGAAACCGAGCAGGATGGCGCTCGTACCAACCATCAACGACTGTAGGTACCCGGAGTAGCCGCCGTGGATCAGGTAGGTTACGACGAAGCGGACGCCAAGGGCCCCGCCGAACACGAACAGCACCGCGGCGATCGAGAGGAAGATCTGTGTTGGACGGTACATCGCGTACGCCCGCAGCATCACGGGACCCGCCCGCCGGAGATAGTCCGGAACGGACCGAAAGAGGCGAGACTCTCGCGTCTTCGGGTTGGTTAGGACGGGGACGTTCACCACGGTGAGACCGCGGCGTCCTGCCTGAATCACGGTCTCCAGCGTGTAGGTGAAGCGATTGTGCACGAAGAGCTGGAGCGCGGCGCGGCGACTGATGGCCCGAAACCCGCTCGGCGAGTCCCGTACCTCGGTCGCCGACAGCTGGCGCAGCACCCCGGACCCCCAACGCTGGAGGACCTTCTTGACCGGGGAGAAGTGCGCGATCTTGTCGGTCTGCCGGTCGCCGATGACCAGGTCGGCCGCCCCGGCTACGACGGGAGCGACGATCCGGGAGATGTCCTCACCTCGGTACTGGTTGTCGGCATCGGTGTTGACGATGACGTCGGCCCCCAGCCTCACGGCAGCGTCGATCCCCGCCATGAACGCCACCGCGAGGCCCCGATTGCGGGGGAAGCGGACGATGTGGTGAACCCCGAGCTCGGCCGCGCGCTCGCTGGTGCCGTCCGTGCTCCCGTCGTCGATGATGAGCACCTCTATCTCGTCAACGCCATCTATCTGCCGCGGCAGGTCGGCGAGGGTAGGCCCGAGGGTGTCCTTTTCGTTCAGGCAGGGGATCTGCACGACAAGCTTCATCGGCCCTCACCCTCGGGGGGATCGGGTTCGTCGACCTCGGGGGGGTCGACCTTGCCGAACCAGTCCGCAAGAAGCTGGGCGTTCCCGGAGGTGTCGTACCCCCGCTTCATCAACGCGAAGTCGGCCTTGCGGAAGAGGACACCATAGCGCTTGCTCTCCAGCGCCGCCTTCAGCTTCGGACGCGTCTGCTTGAGGCCGAGCTCCTTCATCGACGCGAGGTAGTACTCCGCGTCATAGGGGCCGTAGCGGGCGGCATACATCATCACGCGCGACGACACGTGCGGTCCGACATTCTCGGTTGCCGCGACCGAGGCATCCTTGGGGATCAACTCCATGACGTCCTCGAGAGCGGCGTAGCGACGTCGCTCCTCGTCGGTGAAGGAGAACTCGACGATCTTGTAGCCACCCTTCACGGATCCGTCGCGGGCGGGGAACGCACCGTAGTTATACTGAAGCGCGACGGACGAGACGAGCATCGCTGCCGTCGCCGCGCGAGCCCGCCCGCGGCCGTCATCGGGTCGGGACGCGATCGCGGCGAGCGCGGCGGGGATCGCGAGGAAGAGATAGGGCGTCCAGTGCATGACGTACTGGAACGAGAACATGGTGGGCGGCTTGTAGTCGGTAGCGAGCAGGGTGAGGACCAAACCCGGGATGAACGCTGCCCAGAGATACCAGCGCCGCGCCGGGAGGAACGCCAACGGCACGAACAGGTGGAGGAGATAGTAGAGGCGATCCTCCTCGACCAGCCGGGTGAGGACGAACGCCGGGTTGCTCGCCAAGGTCTTGATGACACTCCCGAAGCCCTGCTCTCCGGGCGACCAGAGGCCCTTGTACATGCTGGGGAACCACCACTCACCCTTGTTCTCCATCCAGAAGAACCGCAGGTACACGAACCAGGCGGTGGAGATCGCCGCCATCAAGATCCCCATTCGCGGCCGCCGACCGCTGATGGCATAAAATGCGCCCATCACGGCGAGGCCAATGGGGATATCCTCCCGCATGAGGCTGGCCGCCAGGAAGGCAAGCGTGAACCAGACCCACCGTCTTGCCTCGAGCGCCCAGGCCGTCGCCAGCACGAAGAACGTGGCGGTCGGGATGTAGTTGCACTCCGTGAAGTTCACGCTGTGCATCGGGTAATAGATGAGATACGCGAAGGCGATCGCGACCGCGGTCCACACCGAGACGTGACGCCGCGCGAAGGCGAAGAGGGGGAGCGCACCCAAACCGAGGAGCGCAGACTGGATGACGTAGAGCGTCTCTGCGCGCGGGTAGAGGGCGTAGAGCGGGAGCAGGACGTAGGTGCCCAGCTTGACGTGGATCGCCCCGTACGCCGCGGGATCCTCGGGCATCGTCACGGGACTGAAGAGGAATTTCCCGTGCAGCGCCCCGTAGATGAGGTTGTTGTTGATCGAGAGGTCGTAGTTACCGGTTTCCAGCTTGTAGTGCCAGCGTACCGTGTAAAAGCTCATGAATCCGGCGTAGAAGAGGGCGCCGGCGATGACGAGCAGGAACGGCCCATGCCGGTGGAGCCACCGCGGCACGTGGTGCGCAGCTCCACGCCACACCGCCGCGACGCCGGCCGGGATGGCCTGGAACGAACGGAAGGCCAGGACCTCGGTGGCCAGCAGGAGCGCGACCACCACCACCAGCAGGTCCCCGTGCTTCCCCCGCCAGGCGAGATTGGCGAGCACCATGGGCACGGCCGGGAGGAGCATGGCTGGGGAGAGGAACCAGAGCAGCCGCTCGATTCGTTCCGGCGACCGTCCGGCACGGCGAGCGAGGATCAGGACGAGCGCCGCGACCAGCACCGTCGTACCCGCCCCGAACGCGACGTGGTGGAGCATCGCCATCCGACGTTCCATCGAGAGCTCGTTGCTCGTCAGGAACGGGGCGAGGAGCCGCTCGATGCGGGCAAGCTCGAAGGCAAGCGTCAGCGTCGCGCCGAGGACCGCGGCGAGCGTGAGCGCGCGCAACGCCGAGCCGAAACGTCGACGGCGATTGCCGGTGGGGTCGCTGCCCAAGAAAGGCATGGCCGGCGGTGTAGCACGCAGTGTGGCGAAAAGGGGATGGGCAAGACCGTGACCCGGCCCCGACGAGAGCCGGGGAGGCCAGCGGGTCCCGGATCGACGTGGGATGGTGGCGGGGGACCCATCCCCTCGGTAGGCTACTCGCCGTGAGGCGCACCACCTTCGCCCTGCTCCTGCTCGGCACCTTGCTGGCGGGCCAGATGGCAGCAGACGAGGCCCTGGCACAGTTTAGCCCAGGGGGACGTCGAAAGCCCAAGCCGGCGACGGGCGTGCCGGCCGCTCGACCTGCCGGCGGCGGGCAGCCCGCGGCGGCGGTCCCCGCGCCGACCGCTGCCTCCGCGCCGAGCGACGCGGCCCTCATCGCACGCTACACGGGGATCGTGCTGGCCCAGCCGGGGGCTTCCTTCCCGCTGCAGCGCCTCGCGGACCTCTACCGGCAGCGCGACGGGAAGCTCGACGCCTTGGTCGCGGACTTCGAGCGCCGCGCCGAGGACCCCGGTGCCCAGCGCTGGAGTGCGCTCGTCGCCCTGGCCGGCATCTACCACCGGGCTGGCGACCCCCAGCGGGCGATCGCCACCTACGAGCGAGCCATCGCGGAGCAGCCGCAGAGTCCAGTGGCTCGGCTCGCGCTCGCCGAACTCCTGGTCGATCGGGGAGACCGCGCCGGTGCGCGCACCCAGTACGAAGCGGCGCTGCCCCTGCTCAAGGCGGACGCCGAACGGGAGCAGGTCCTCCGGCAGCTGATGACGCTCTGCCTCGATCTCAAGGACGTGGCGGGCGCGCGCCGCCACCACGAGGAGCTCGTGAAGCGGGCGCAAGGCTCGTTCTATGTCCGTGGCGAGCTCGCTCGGGAGCTCTTCGTGCGGGGGGACTACGCCGCGGCCACCGTAGAACATCAGCGGGTGGTGGACGCCGCCGCGGGAGACAACCGCGTCCTCGGGCCGGCGCTCCGCGACCTCGGGCACGCACAGGCCAAGGCCGGGGACCCCACCACGGCGCTCAAGACGCTGCGTCAGGCGCTGCGGGTGGCGGGGGCGCAGGCCGGGATCCGGCGCGAGATCTACGAGATCATCGTGGAGCTCTACCGCGCGCAGGATCGGCTCCGAGAGCTCATCGTCGAGCTCGAGCATCAACGCAACGCCGACGCGCAAGAGCTCCGGATGCTGGCCCGACTGTACGAGGAGACCGGACAGGTTCAGCGAGCGCTCGACACCTATCGGCAGGCGCTGACGAAGGACGGACGGGATCTCGAGATGCGCCTCAAGGTGGTGCAGCTCCTGCAGATCCAGGGCGAGCTCGATGCCGCCATCACCGAGTACGAGGCGCTCATCCGGGCCGCGCCGCACAACCCGGATTTCGTGTTCCAGCTCGCCGAAGCGCTGATCCAGCGCGGCGACCGCAGCCAGGCGATGCGGCGCCTGGCCGAGCTCGAGGCGCGATCCGCGAACGACGAGGAGACCCTGGCCGCGCTGGTGGACTACTACGAGCGGATGGAGGAGAAAGCGCGGGCGCTCGCCATGCTCCAGCGCCTGACGGCGCTCGGTGCCCAGGATCCGCGACACTTCGTGGACCTTGGGGATCGATACTGGCAGGACGGCGACAAGGAGAAGGCGCAGCGTACGTGGCAGCGGATCCTCACGCTCGGCACGAACCGAGCGGACGCGCTGATGACCCTGGGCGAGGTGTACCTCGAGCACGGGCTCGCGGAGGAGGGGCTGAACGCCCTCGCCGAGGCGGCCAAGATCGGCGGACCGAGCCAGAAGTACCAGAAGGCCCACGCGCTCGCGCTCGAGCGAACGGGGAGCTCGGCAAATGGCGAGCGCGGCCGTCGTAAGCAGTACGATCGCGCCCTCGAGATCTGGGAACGGCTCCTCGCGGAGCCCGCCTCCGATCCTCAGCTCGCGCGCGAAGCGCGGCAGCACATCGTCACGCTCTGGTCCCTGATGGGCACGCTCGACCGCCGCGAGGTGCCGCTCGCTCGCCGCCTCGGCGCCTCGCCCCCGGATCTGGAAGCCGGCCGACTCCTCGCCGAGGCGCAGCTGCGCCGGAAGCGATACCCCGCGGCGCAAACCACCCTGGAGACCATCACTCGCCACGCCCCGGGCGACGTCGCCAGCCTGGCCAGCCTCGAACGCGTCCTCGTCCTGCAGCGCCAGCTTCGCGCGGCCATCGGCGTGCTCACCCGGCTCGTCGAGGCGGATCCCAAGCGAGCGCGCGATTACTACCAGCGGATGGCCCAGTACGCGGCCGAGCTCTATGCAGACGACGAAGCGGTCACCTACGCCGCCCGAGCCGTCGAGCTCAGTCCGGACGACGCCGAAGGACACCGGCGGCTCGGTGACATGTACCGCCGTCGCCAGCAATCCGGGCAGGCCATCGCGCAGTACCGGCAGGCGATCATGAAGAACGATCGCCTCTTCCCGGTGTACTTCGACCTCTGCGACCTCTTGCTCGGCGACGGCGAGATCGAGGAAGCGGATCGTCTGCTCCGGCGGGTCGTTCGATCTGCCCCCGACGACGAACTGGTCACACGCGCGGCGCGCATGAGCATGCAGATCCACCTCGGACGCGGTGACCTCGAGGTGCTGGAGCGTGAGCTCTTGCCGGTGGCGCTCGGCAACCCGCAGAAGCCCCTCTATCGGCGGCTGCTCGTCGAGCTCTATGGCGCGATGGCCCTGCCCCTCGTGCATCGCTCCCAGAGCGAGGACCCCGCGGAAGCCGCCGAGGCTCGCAGCGCACTCGTGCGCATCGGGGAACGAGCGGTCAAGCCCCTGCTCGATGCGCTCGGTGACGAGCGCGAGGAGCAGCAGCGGGTGGCGATCGGCCTCCTCGCCCACATCCGCAACCGCGGCGCGGGACCTGCGCTGTTCGCCTTCGCCACGGGGACCGCCGCACCCGACCTCCGGACCCGCGCCATGATCGCCGTCGGCATGCTCCGTGACCCGGCGCTCGTCCCCCGTCTCGAGGGGTTCCTCGTCATCCGTGGGAAGGCACGCGCGGACGAGGCGGATCCCGTGGTCGTCGCCGCCGCCTGGAGCGTGGCGCGTCTGCGCGACGCCCGTGCCCGTCGGCTCCTCCTCACGCTCTTGGACAGCGACGCCCCGAGCCTCCGCGCGATGGGGGCGGTCGGGCTCGGGCTGCTCGGCGACCAACGCTCGCGTGAGCTCCTGGTCAAGGTCGCGCGAGCCCCCGAGTGGGGACCGCTGCCCCGGGCTGCCGCGGCCGATGCGCTCGGTCGCCTCGGCGGCGGCTCGAGCACGGTGCCGCTCGCCGAGCTCGCGGTCGCCGCTGACCCCACTGTCCGCGGGACGGCGGTGATCGCGCTCGCTCGCGTCCGGGCGCCCGACGCGGAACGGATGGTCGCCGACGCGCTGGTTGCGGTCGACCCCGAGGTGCAACGGGCCGCGGCTGCGGCCGCCGCGGCGCTCGCAACCGGCGAGATCCGGGAGCCCGCCGAACCCTTGTCGGCGGGCGAGGGCAGCATCGACGTGCGGCGATGCCTCGAGTCCTTGCGTCCGACGGACTACTCGCTCGCGGAGCGGGTGGCGGCGCTGGCGCGGCTTCGCGCCCCACTCGCCCAGGCCGCGGCCGCCGCGGCCGTGAGCTCCCCGGATCGCGCCCGCGTCATCGCGGACGCGATCCGTCCCGTGGGCGATCACGCCGGCTTCCTCCCGTTGACGGGTGACCTCACCGGCGCCACCGCCGCCGAGCTGGCAACCGCAGCGGCGGTGGCCGGAGAGGTGGCCCGCGCCGTGGTGCCGGCGTTCGTCGCGCTCTCCGGCCATCCTGCGCCCGAAGTTCGCGCGCGCGCGCTCGCATTGCTCGCCCGCCGCGACGAACCGGAGGCGCGCACAGTGATCGCCAACGCCCTCACGGACCCGGCGCTTCCTGTACGACGGGCAGCGCTGGCGGCCGTGGCCACGCGACGGGATCGAACGACGGCCGAAGCGGTGGCCAAGGTGCTCCTCGAGCCCGGTGATTGGCCGGTGCGCGTTTGGGCCGCCGATGCCTTGGCCAAGGTCGGCCCCACGGCGGCGACGCCCGCGGTGACCAGGGCGCTGGTGCGGGCCACGCTCGAGGACGACACGGCGCTGGTGCGTGAAGCAGCGCTCCGCGCCCTGGTGGCGGTCGATCGCGCGGGGGCGGGGGCGGTGCTCCGGCAGGTCGAGCGCGACGACCCGGAGCCGCGCCTGCGCGCCGCCGCGAAGCAGGAGCTCGCACGATGAGGGGGAGGTACCGGGTGCTCCTCGGTGCGCTCGCGTCATGGCTGGCTTCGATCGGGTGCCGCGATCTCGAGCGCTTCGACACCACCGGCGACGACGCGGCCTACTGCGGCCAGATCGTGCAGGCGCCGTTCCAAACCGGGTTCTTGCCGGACAGTGCCGAGCCACCCGTCATCGGGATGCGGCTGGAATTCGATATCCACAGCCTGGGCAGCTACCCGGGGCGAATTGCCACCGACGATGGCGCCCAGGGCCTGTGCGCCCCACAGCCCCTGTTCGACGAGCAGCGGCTCCGCGCCGTCACCGAGGCGTTCCACGATCCGATCTCGATGCTCGAGTTCGGCGACGGCCGCGAGCGGAACATCCTCGCCTGGGTCGACTCGAGCTGCCGAGGGACCTTCCTCGGCGTCGTCTCGCTGATGCGCGACGATTCGATCGAGCTACGCCTCTTCAAACCGGCACCAGAGCCCGACCCGAACACTCAGCGCGAGGATCTCCCAGGGTTTGCCGAGTTCCGTCTCCAGCGCAACGACGAGGGCTGTAGCTTCTGACCGCGCCTCCAGCCGTGAGTCGCGGGAACGTGGGGTGGGGGCGGCCAAACGGAGCGGCCGACGTGGGGTGGCCAACGGGGGGCGGCCAAACGGGGGGCGGCCAAACGGGGGCAGCCAACGGGGACCGGACGGTGGGGTCGGAGCCGGGTTCGGTTGACACGGGGATGGGGTGTCGTATGCGGTCTGCCATGCTGGTGCTCGGCATCGAAACCTCCTGCGATGAGACGGGAGCGGCGGTAGTCACTGAGGATGGTCACGTCTTGAGCGATGTCGTGCAAAGCCAGATCAAGATCCACGCACCGTACGGCGGCGTGGTCCCGGAGCTCGCCTCTCGCGATCACATGAAGAACGTCCGTCCCGTGATCGAGGGTGCCCTCTCCCGCGCGAGGGTGACGCTCCGGGATCTCGACGGGATCTCGGTCACCGCACGGCCCGGACTCTCGGGTGCCCTGCTCGTGGGCGTGCAGGTGGCTCGGGGCCTCGCGTGGTCGATAGGGCGACCGCTGGTCGGGGTCGACCACCTGGTGGGACATCTGGTGGCGGTCTATCTGCGGCACCCCGACATCGCGGCGCCGGCCCCCCCCCATCCGCCCTTCGTCGCCTTGCTGGCGTCGGGCGGGCACACCGCCGTTTACCGCGTCGACGGCCTGGAGCTCTCACGGATCACCGAGCTCGGAGCGACGCGTGACGACGCCGCGGGCGAGGCCTTCGACAAGGTCGCCAAGCTCCTCGGTCTCGGCTACCCCGGCGGTCCGATCATCGACCAGCTGGCGCGAGAGGGCGATCCACGTGCGATCGAGCTGGCGCTGCCCATGCCCCGGCGCGACTCCCTCGAGTTTAGCTTCTCGGGGCTGAAGTCCAACGTGGCGCGGTGGGTGTCCGCCAACGGGCGGCCAGGGAACGACCAGACCCTCCGCAACCTCTGCGCTGCGTTCCAGACCCGGGTCGTCGATACCCTCGTCTCCAAGGCGGTACGTGCCGCCCGACGGGAAAAGGTACAGGAGCTTGTGCTCGCAGGAGGCGTGGCCGCCAACCGACAGCTGCGCGAGCGCGCCGCCGAGGTGGGAGCCGGCCACGGGATCCGGGTCGTCGTCCCGCCCTTCCGCAGCTGCACGGACAACGCGGCCATGATCGCATACGCGGGTGCCGTGCGCCTCGCGCAGGGCGAGGACGACCGAGGGCGGTTGGAGACCCACCCGCGCACCGCCCTGCTCCGGGTCACGAGGAAGGGACGCGGGCGGCGATAGCCCCTCGCCACTTGCCGCGACGAGGCGGAGAGGCCATCTTGGGCTCCCCACGGGAGTAGAAGCGCGCGATGGCGAAGCAGAAGAAGAGCGAGGCGATGGTGCTGGCCAACGTAGGTCTGGTCGGGCTCGAGGTGATGGGTAGAAACCTCGCCCTCAACATGGCGGACCACGGGCTCCGGGTCGCCGTCTACAACCGCACCGTCGAGAAGATGCAGCGCCTGTTGGCGGACCACCCTGACACTCCGGGCGGCCTGGTCGGTTGCGCGACGCTGTCGGAGCTCGTCGCGACACTGAAGCGGCCGCGCGTGATCATCGTCCTGGTGAAGGCGGGGACGGCGGTGGACGCGGTCGTCGAGCAGCTCATCGCGTCGGGCATCGCGCCCGAGGATCTGGTGGTGGACGCAGGGAACAGCCTGTTTTCTGACACCATCCGCCGCGAGCGCCAGTACGCCTCCCAGCTCAAGTTCTTCGGCTCTGGAGTGTCCGGCGGGGAGGTGGGGGCGCGCTTCGGCCCCTCGCTCATGCCAGGCGGGGATCGCTCCGCCTACCGCCGACTCGAGCCGATCTGGAGCGCGATCGCTGCCAAGGTCGACCCGGCGACGGGGCGCGAACTCCTCGGCGCGAACCCGGGCCACCCCGTCCAGGGGGGGGTGCCCTGCACCGCTTACATCGGTCCCAACGGCGCCGGTCATTTCGTCAAGATGGTCCACAACGGGATCGAGTACGCCGACATGCAGGTGATCGGCGAGAGCTACTGGTTGATGAGGGAGCTCCTCGGGCTGCGCGCGGACGCGATCGGCGACGTGTTCGCGTCCTGGAACCGCGGTGATCTCTCGAGCTATCTCATCGAGATCACGGCCGACATCCTGCGACAACGCGACCCGGTGGAACCGAAACGGTTCCTCGTCGATCAGATCCTCGACACGGCGGGCCAGAAGGGAACCGGGAAATGGACGAGCACGGTGGCGCTCGAGCTCGGCGTGCCCGCCAACGCCATCGCCGAGGCCGTATTCGCCCGGTTCCTCTCGGCGCTCAAAGGGGAGCGAGTGGCGGCGAGCCGCGTCCTCAAGGGACCGCGCCGAAGACGACTCGTTGCGCGCCGCGACGAGCTCGTGCGCGCCATCCGCGACGCCCTCTACTGCTCGAAGATCTGCGCCTACGCTCAGGGGTTCCAGCTCATGAGCGCCGCCGAAGCGATCCACGGCTGGGACCTCGACTTCGCGACCATCGCGCGCATCTGGCGAGGCGGCTGCATCATTCGCGCCGTGTTCCTCCAGCGCATCACCGAGGCCTACGAGAAGGACCGCCACCTCCAGAACCTGCTGATGGATCCGTACTTCGCGGACAGGCTCCGAAAGGCCCAGACGAGCTGGCGCAAGGTGGTGGCGCTGGCCGCCGAGAACGGGATCAGCGCCCCGACGTTCATGTCCGCCCTGGCCTACTACGACGGCTACCGCGCCGGCACCCTCCCCGCCAATCTGCTCCAGGGGCAGCGTGACTACTTCGGTGCGCATACCTTCGAGCGCGTCGATGCTCCGCGCGGCCAGTTCTTCCACGTCGACTGGCCGCACCCGGACCGGCCGCAGCAGGCGGTGTGAGCCGAGGCGGGGCAGCCGCGGTCGGTTCGACGGCAGCGGGAACGACGGCGCCCCCCGTAATGCCCGCGGCACCAACGCCCAGACGCGGTTCCCTTCCGGGGTCGACGATGCCAACGTGATCCCCCGTCCATCGGTGGTCGCGCTGGTCGCGGACGCGCTGGCGAGTCAGTCTCGGAAGGCCGCCATGCCCGGGCACCGCGGCTCGGCAGGGCTACCTTCGCACGAAGCTGGCGATGAAATACCCATCGGTCCCGTGCGCAGCGGGGTGGAGGCGAAAGGCCGTAACGTCCGCGGGGATCGTGGTCGCAAGCTCCGTTGCGTCGAACGGCGCGGGAGCGAGCAGATCCGACGCGGCTTCGACCACGAATTCGCCCTCCTCGGGCAGGACCGAGCAGACGGCGAAGATCACGCGGCCGCCCGGCCTCACGCGCGTGGCCGCGCGGCGGAGGATGGCGGCCGCGAGCGCGCCGAGCCGCGCGGGATCGTCGAGCCCGAGCCGGGAGGCGATCTCCGGACGGCGGCGCAGCGTCCCCGTGCCCGTGCAGGGAGCGTCCACGAGAGCGCGATCGAACGCGGCTTCCGGGACAGGACCCGCGCCCACGGTCCAATCGACGGCGGCGGTGCGGGGCGGAACGAGCCGGAGCCGCGCGTGCTCCTCGAGCAACGCCTCGAGCTTGCCAGGGTACAGATCCACGGCCCAGAGCTCCGCCCGGTCCCCGATCTGCTCGCGAAGCAGCGACGACTTCTGCCCCCGCCCGGCGCAGGCATCGAGGAGACGCTCGCCGGGACGCGCGCCGAGCGCGAGCGCCACCGCTTGGGCGCCCTCCTCCTGCACGGTGAAGGTCCCCTCGGCGTATCCCGAGAGGCGCCGAGGATCCCCGATGCCCCTCACCAACCGGGCCCGCGGCGAGACGCGCCCGGGTGCGGCTTCGGCGAGCCAACGCGGCAGCTCGCGGCCGGTGCTCACGCGCAGCGCGAGGGGCAAGCCGTGCGCAGCCTCGCGCTCGGCCCCGAGCAGAGCGCGGGTGCCATCGGCACCAATCACGGCGGTCAGGCGCGCGACGAGCCACTCCGGTACGCTCTCCAGGATCGCGTCCGCTAGCGACACCGTACCGCGAACGGGAGCCAGACGTCGGAGGACCGCATTGACGAACCCGCCGACACGACGCCCGCGCCGAGCTGCCACTGCGCGCACTGCCTCGTCGACGGCCGCGTGCGGCGGCACCCGGTCGAGGAATAGCAGCTGATAGGCCCCAAGCTCGAGGGCGATCCGAACCTCGAGATCCCCACCGGCGATGCCACGCGGCGCCAGGGCGGCGAGCCGCGCACGCAGCGCGGGTCCCGTGCGCAGGCACCCATAGACGAGCTCCGTCGCCAGGGCCCGGTCCCGTCCGGCGAGCTGCGGGTACCGCTCGAGCTCTGCGTCCAGCGCCGCGCTGGCGAAGGCGGCGTCGGTCGCGACGCGCTCTAGGACGCGCGTCGCGATCCGACGCGCGGTGGGGAGCGGCGCCCTTCCGCCGGCCGACTCAGACCCCGCGCGGGGGGGCGTTCCCTGGGTCGCCACTAGCGCACGAGCTCCCGCAGCTGACCCCAGATGACGTCACCCTGCTTGTCGAAGTCGTTCTTGAACACCAGCACCATGAGCGCGATGAGGATCCCCATGCCAAGCAGGTGGGCGAACTCCCGCAACCGGAGCGGCACAGGGCGTCGCATCGCTGTCTCGAGCACCAAGAAGGCGAGATGGCCACCATCGAGCACGGGGATGGGCAGTAGGTTGAGGATGCCGAGGTTGATGCTGATCAGGGCCATCACCCAGACGAAGTAGCCAGGGCCCTTTCGCCCTTCCTCGCCGGCAACACGGTAGATGGTGATCGGGCCGGACAGCGACTCGAGACTGATCCGCCCCTGCAGCAGCCGCACGAAGAGCACCGAGGTGAACCGGGTCACCCTCACGGTCTCCTCGATGGCCTTGGTGAGCGCGTAGCGTACGGGGGTCGGGTGCGAGACCGGGTCCTCGATGGCCACCGGCGCCCAGTGATCGATCACCGACCGCCCGAGCATGTACACCACGATCGATTGCCCGTTCTCGTCGGTGTATTCGACCCGTCCCACCTCGAACGTCCCCGAATGGCGACGGCCGTCCCGCGCGGCGAGGAATTCGATCCGATGGGGACGATCGCTCGCCTTCTTGACCCGCTCGAGGAACGTGGACCACGCCGGGATCTCCTCGTCGTCGAGGCGAAGGAGCTTGTCGCCGGGGCGGAGATCCGCCTTGTATAGCGACGAGCCCTCGCGGACGTACGCGACGTAGAGATCCGCGGACTCGATCCCGGTCCGCCCGGTGAGATCGAGACCGCTGGGATCGGGGGTCAACGCCACGACCCCCGCCTCGTAGACGGCCATCTCCGCGAGCGACCCCAGGGCGTCCTCTACCGGCACCGGGCGGAGGTAGGTCACCGGCACGGTTTCCCCCTGGGTCGAGGAGAACTCGGCGTCGAGATCCATGAACCGGCGAATCGGACGCCCCGCGACCTGCACCACCACGTCGAAGGTGCGCAGCCCCGCCCGATACGCGGGAGAGTCCGGGTCGGCGATGCCCACCACGGAGGCGGGCGCGCTCGACATGATGCCGATCGAGCCGATTCGCTCCTCGATGTCGAGGGGCGTCGCCTGCACCACGTCCCCGTGCGCCGCGCTGCCGAGCAGGGAGGTCGTCTCCTCGGCAACGATCTCGACGTCGACCTGCCGGTTGTCGCGAAACACCCGCATCCGCAGAAGCTCGCCCGGGCTCTTGGCGACCAGCCGCTGAAGCTCGTCGAAGGTACCGATCTCATGACCGTTGATCGCCATCACCCGATCCCCGGGGAGGAGCTTCCCGTGCGCGGGGTGCCCAGGCAGCACGACGCCCACGGTCGGGGCGAGGAGGGGTCCTTCGGAGACGAAGACGGCGAAGTAGAGAAGGACCGGGAAGACCAGGTTCATCACCGGTCCCGCGAGCACGATCGTCACCCGCTTCAGCACCGAGAGGGACTCGAAGGTCCGATGCCGGTCCTCGGGCAGCACGATGTCGCTCTTCGACGCCTCCAGCATCTTCACGTATCCGCCGAACGGCAGGATGCCGAGACAGTATTCGGTTTCCCTGCCCCGAAGCCGGATGACCTTGGGACCGAAGCCCAAGCTGAAGGTCATCACCTTCACGCCGAAGAGCTTGGCGAACATGAAATGCCCCAGCTCGTGCACGAAGATGAGCGAGCTCACGAGGATGATGAAGTAGAGGAGATCCATCCCGAGAGCCGTGCGCTTCCCGCGGCAGGGTCGCTCACCACGACCGACCGCGCGGCGAAGCTAGCGCGATTCCGCCGCCCGGGAAGGGTCACCTGTCGCGTCCGGGCATGGGGCCGGCCGCTACCCGTGCGTGCCACGGCGAGTTTGTTCACTGGTTTGACCCCCCCGGGGTTCTCTGGTAGCCCGCGGGCCGACAGCCTGGCTTCGGCATCGGCCTCGGGGTGCCGCACCGGCAGGGACGACCCACCCGGTTTCGGCACGCACCCTGGCGCGACCGCACCCGAAGCATTAGCTTCCGCGTCTTCGCGGGCAGCCCCTGGGCTGCAGAGGACCTCCGCAGCATGCTCACCTGGATCGCACGCAAGCTCTTCGGCACCTCCAATGAACGCACCCTCAGGCGTCTTAAGCCGAAGGTCGTGGCGATCAACGCCCTGGAAGGCCGCATCCAGCGCCTGAGCGACGCCGAACTGCGGGCGAAGACGGCTGAGTTCAAGGAGCGGATCGACAACGGCGCGTCCCTCGACAGCCTCCTCGTCGAGGCCTTCGCGGTGTGCCGCGAGGCCGGAGTCCGCGCCCTCCGGATGCGTCACTACGACGTCCAGCTGATCGGAGGCATGGTCCTGCACTCCGGCGCCATCGCCGAGATGAAGACGGGCGAAGGCAAGACGCTGGTGGCAACCCTACCCGTCTACCTGAACGCCCTCGAGGGCAAGGGCGTCCACGTCGTCACGGTCAACGACTACCTCGCGCGGCGCGACGCCGAGTGGATGGGCAAGCTCTACAACTTCCTCGGGCTGACGGTGGGGACGATCGTGAGTCAGCAGCCCGATCGTGACAAGCGGGACTTCTACCGCCGCGACATCTGCTACGGACAGAACAACGAGTTTGGTTTCGACTACCTGCGTGACAACATGAAGTTCTCGGCGCTGGACTACGCCCAGCGCCCGTTGCAGTACGCGATCGTCGACGAGGTGGACTCGATCCTGATCGACGAGGCGCGCACGCCGCTCATCATCAGCGGGACCGCCGAGGCAGCCAGCGAGAAATACCGCACCCTCAACGAGGTGGTGGTGCGTCTGGTCAAGGACGAGCACTACACCGTCGACGAGAAGGGGTTCAGCGCCGCCCTGACCGACGATGGGGTGGAGGCCGTGCAGCGAATGACCGGGATTTCGAACCTGTACGACCCGGTCAACGTCCAGTCACTCCACATCGTGAATCAGCTGATGCGCGCGCACGCGCTCTACAAGCGCGACCAGCACTACATGGTCAGCCCCGACGGGAAGGTGTTGATCATCGACGAATTCACCGGGCGTGTTCTGCCCGGGCGCCGGTGGAGCGACGGTCTCCACCAGGCGGTGGAAGCCAAGGAGAACGTGCGGATCCAGGAGGAGAGCCGCACGATGGCCACCATCACCTTCCAGAACCTCTTCCGGATCTACAAGAAGCTCGCCGGCATGACCGGGACGGCGCAGACGGAGGCGGCGGAGTTCATGTCCACCTACAAACTGGACGTGACGACGATCCCCACGAACAAGGCGATGGTCCGCGCCGACCACGAGGATGTGGTCTACAAGACCGAGCGCGAGAAATTCACGGCCGTCATCCACGAGATCATGGAGGAGCACGAGAAGGGGCGCCCGATCCTGGTGGGCACCACGAGCGTGGAGAAGAGCGCTGCCATCGCCCGCATCCTCAAGAAGAAGGGCGTCGTCCACCATGTGCTCAACGCCAAGCACCACGAGAACGAGGCCTATGTCGTGGCCCAGGCGGGCAAGCGGGGGGCGATCACCGTGTCGACGAACATGGCCGGTCGGGGTACGGACATCATGCTGGGCGGTAACCCGGAGATGCTGGCCCGCCTCGCCTTCCGGGAGAGCGGGCGCGACGCCGACCTCGAGCCGGACGCCTACCGCGCGATGGTCGACGAGTTCGAGGCAGCCTGCGCGCGCGAGCACGACGAGGTGATCGAGATCGGTGGCCTCCATATTCTCGGCACGGAGCGCCACGAGGCTCGCCGGATCGACAACCAGCTCCGCGGGCGGGCGGGACGCCAGGGCGATCCGGGTTCGAGCCGGTTCTACCTGTCGCTCGAGGACGATCTGATGCGGATCTTCGCCGGGGATCGGGTGAAGAATCTGATGGACCGGATGGGGATGCCCGACGACGAGCCGATCGAGCACCCCTGGGTCACCAAGAGCGTGGAGAACGCCCAGCGCAAGGTGGAGGAGCGCAACTTCGATATCCGCAAGAACCTCCTCGAGTACGACGACGTGATGAACGCGCAGCGCAAGACCGTCTACGCGCTGCGCCAGGCGCTGCTCGCTGGCCGCTACGAGCCCGAGGAAGTGGACGAAATCGGCAAGCCCACCGGACGCCTCCGCCAGGTCCCGGTGAACGAGGCGATCCTCCAGGAGGTCGCCCCGCTCGTCGGGCGCTTGGTGGGACTCTACGCGGAGGAGCCGGTCCAGCCGGTGGGCAAGGACGGGAAATCGAGGGCGCTGACGCGCTCCGAGATCGAGAAGATCTCGAAGCTCGTCCAGCTGCCGGACCTCCAGCGCGAGGTCTACCACCTCTGGGGCGTGGTGATCGACGTCGATCCCCGACGCAAGCACACGCCGATCGAGCTACACGACGAGCTCGGCGACCTGGTCGGGCACGGACTCTCGGAACAACGCGAACGGCTTCTCGACCTCACCGACCGCGTCGTCGTAGCGATGGTGGAGGAGAGCTGTCCGGCGAGCAAGCTGCCCGAGGACTGGGACTGGCGGAGCCTGCACCAGGGGTTCTACGAGCACTTTCACACCCGCCTGGACCGATCGATCGACGAGCTCGGCGACGTCGAACGGATCGTCCGCATCCTCTACGAGAAGGCGGAGTCGGTCTACCAGGAGAAGGAGAAGATCCTCGGCATCGAGAACATGATGCGCCTGTTCCGGCACATCTATCTCGAGGCGATCGACGAAGCGTGGGTCGACCACCTCTCGAACATGGAACACCTCCGCGACGGGATCGGCCTCCGCGGCTATGGCCAGCGCGACCCGAAGAACGAGTACAAGAAGGAGAGCTATAACCTCTTCCTCAACATGATGGCCAAGGTGTCGAGCAACGTGCTCGTGCGCCTGGTCGAGGCGCAGGCCCGGTCCCAGGCCGAAATCGAAGCGCTGGAACAGCAGGACCAGCGCCGGCACGAGTCGGAGCTCGAGCAGACCGTGGCACGGCACCCTGGCGACGCCCCGTCCGTCCCGCCGGAGGACGGAGGACAGGCCGAAGACGCGCTCGCGCAGCTCAGGGAGCATGCGGCCGTGATTTCGCAGCCGGTGAAGCGCTCGCAGCCGAAGATCGGGCGCAACGACCCCTGTCCCTGCGGCTCGGGCAAGAAGTTCAAGCAGTGCCACGGCAAGTACGATGACGACGAGGAAGTCCCGGTCTAGTCCGCGGACCTAGCCACCGAGCAGGGCGCGTGAGCGCGAGCATCGATCCGGTCGCGGCGCATTTCGTCTGGTTCGGGGAGGAGTTCCCCTGGGTCCACTGGCTCGCGCTTCGATCCGCGGCTTCTCGCGGCGGGTTCGCCCGGGTGGAGGTGCACCACGCGGACGGGATCGCGGGACCCGTCTGGGAGGCTGCCCAAGCCATTCCCGGCGTCAGCGCCCACCGCCTCGACGCGGAGGCGTTGCTGGCAGAGACCGGGCCATCGGGCCCGGCGTTGGTCGAGATCTACCGGAGGCTCGTCGCCCCGGCGGCGCGCGCGAACATGGTGCGGGCGGCGCTCCTCTTTCGCGAAGGGGGCGTCTACCTCGATTTCGATACCGTAACGGTGCGCCCCGTGGCGCCACTCCTCGCCGACGCGAGCGTGTTCTGCGGCGTCGAACACCTCGCGTTCCCCGACGACCCGCGCCGCCGCTTCGATCCGGGGCGTTTCGCGGCCGCGTGGGCGCGAACGGCGGGCCGCGACATCTTTCGTCGCCTCCCCAACGGCTGGCGATGGTTCCGACGGATCGAGGCCCTCTACCCAGTGGCCCCCAACAACGCCGTCTTGGGTGCGAGGGCGGGACATCCCTTCGTGGGCGACCTCCTCGAGCGCATGGTGCGCCTACCCCGCTCTCGCCAGCTCGTGCGATTCGCGCTGGGCACGCACCTGCTCGAGCACGCGGTCGCGGAGTATCGCGGGGACGACCTCTGCGTCCATCCTCCCGAGACCTTCTACCCACTCGGGCCCGAGATCAGCGAGCATTGGTTTCGTCCGTCGTCCGCGCCGCTCGACGAGCTCATCCCCGAAGCGACCCTGGTCGTACACTGGTACGCTTCCGTGCGGACGAGGCGCGTCGTGCCGCTGCTGACGCCGGACTGGGTCGCGGCGCACCGCGGCCGCGAGCCGTTCAGCACCCTCGCCGCAGCGGTCCTCGCCGATCGTTGACCGTGTCGAATCCGCACGAATCGCGGGCGTTCGTCACTGGGACAACACCGCCGTCGACCCCGCGTTCCGGGTACCGTACCCTCGTGCCGTGCAACCCCCAAACCTTCCCCCGCCGCCGGCGGGTGGCTACCCACCTCCAGCGGGAGGCTACGCGCCGCCTGGCGGCTTCACTCCACCTCCCGCCGGCCAGTACCAACAACGAGCGGCCACGTCGACCTCGACCGAGGCCATCCTCGCGCTCGTGCTGTCGATCGTCGGGCTCAGCACGTCGTGTTTCCCGGTAGGTCTCATCGCCGTGTACTTCGGCATGAAGGCGCGCCGGCAAGCGCGAGAGCTGGGCGAGCCGAACAGCACCAACGCGACGCTCGGCCTGGTCGGGATGATCCTCGGTGCCGTCTTCGGTGGGCTGTGGGGGCTCCTCTACCTCGCCTACATCGGGATCATGGTGTTCGCCGTCGTCGCGGCGGCGATGGGGTCATGACTGGGCGGGACCGCGCTCCTCACCGGGGTAGCCATGGTGGCGTCACCCGGAGCGGCGCCCGACGGGGCCGCCCTGCGTCCCGGTCGGCTCCCCACCGTCCGTAGCACCCTGGAGCCGCGCCGCGGCTGGCGAATGATCCGTCAGGGTTCGGCGTTGGATGGGCTGTGAGGCCAGGGATTCTCCGGTGGTTCGGTCAGGTCGCGGGTGTCGCTCTGCTCCTGGGATGTGGGGCGGTCGACCGCCCGCCACCACCGACCGATTCGACGCTGCAGGCGCCGAGCGACGACTCGCGAGCCCCGTCGGAGCAGGCCCAATGTCGGACGCGGATCGAAGCGATCCTCCGCACGGAGGCGGTGCCGGGGGCCCCCGAGTTCGAGGCACGACGAACGTCGATTCTGGGACGGGCCAGGGGGGAGCCAGTGCTCTGGGCTCACGAGCCCAGGCAGACCGCGGATCACGCCTTGCCCCACCGAGCGCTGGCCGTACGACAGGCACTCGCCGACGCACCGGCGCTTCGCCGCATCGAGGGGACGCGACGGCAACTCCGGCACGATCCGACCCTCCTGCGGGCGGTGATCCTGCGCGAGGGCTACCTCTACGCCTCCGAGCCGTCGGAAGCCCTGGCGCTCGTCAACCGCGTCTCGCTCGCGGATCTCTTCGTCGAGCCCAAGCTCTTCCTCCTGCGTGGTAGCCGGATCGATCGGGTCATCCGGAGGGCGGGTCGTACGGTGGAGTACCGCTACGGCGAGGGTCCCGCGGCGGGCCAACCCGCGGTGCTGCTGCTCGGCGATCGGGTCGCGCTCACGCCGGAAGCGCTGGCGCGGCCGCTGCACCGCGACGTCGCCTCCTTCACCGAGAGCGTCGGCGCGGACCGCCTCATGGTGGAGCACCAGACCGAGCACGCCATCGTGGGAAACCTGCGGTTCGGCTCGACCTGGGTGCGTGCCTTGCTCGACGTTCGAGGTGCCAGGGTGACCCTGGCCTGCCTCGACGCCGACCGCAACCTGGCGAGGGGGGTCACGGCCTGGCAGCGCGACACCGCCGCCCGCCAGCGCGCGCTCGCCCGGCTCCGCGACGCCATCGGCGCGGCGGTGGCGGAGGCCATTCCCTTCGATCGGCCGCGCGGGGTGCCCGATCACTTCAGCGACGGTCGGCTACGGCCGCTCTGGCGGTGGGCGTACGACCACCGCCAGGCCAGCTTCACTCACGACGAGCAGACCTACCCCGTCTTCGACGGCCGCGGTCGACCGATCCCACCCCAGATGTGCGCGGACTTCGTGTTCGACACGTACGAGCGCGCCGGTGGCTCTTGGTACCGCCCGCGTCCCGAGAGCCCCGGACGGTCGCAGGGACGCCTCGACTTCGACCGCTATGGAATCGACAACCGAAGGGGGGTCCTTGCCCTGGGCGAGTTCGCCGCCAAGACCCCGGAGCTCTTCGAGCACCGGTGGTTCACGGGCGCGGAGCGCGTCGCCTTCGCCGAACGTGGACGCTTCTTCTCGTCGCTGAGCGGCGATTCGGATCGCCTCCGCCCGGGAGACGTCGTGGCGATCCAGGGCGAGAAGGCCGATGGCTACGTGCACCAGCACGCCATCCTGGTCGAGGCGACGGATCCGTTGACCGGGTTCCCGCACGCGCTCGCCGACCAGATGCGATGGCCACGGCGACGAACCTGGGAGGGGATCATGGCCGAAGCCCCACGGCGAAGCCTGCTCTATCGGGTCCGACCAACCCGTGCTCTGTTCGAGCTCGTGGCGGGCCCCGATACCGTTCGGCCCGACGGATGATGATCCTGGATTTCGCGCCTCCGAGAGCAGCCATCCGGTTGATTGCTTCGTCAGATCAACAACCTAGAGCACCGAACCGGCAGCAGACCCCTCCACAGGCAGCGCTGGAAACGCGTCCTCGCCTCGCACAAACGCGCTTCCAGCGCTGCTGTTGCTGTCGGCAACCGAATCGGTGCTCTGGTCCGTCATCCCACACTCCTCGCATCTTTCGGCCTTCTCCGCGCCCGTCCTGCTCGAACGAGCGCTGCTAGTCCACTGCGCTTCCGGCGCTCCCTCGCTGGGCTCGGGCCGTGATCCTCCGTCGACTCGTGCAGCAGGCTGCACTCGCTCCACTCCGGCTCTGCGGGCGCCGAACGCGGACAAGGTTCGAAATCTGTTTCGGATTCGGGCATGTCGTCCGTCGTCGGCTCGAAACCCAGAACGATCCGACGATAGCCGACTCAATCGGGCCGTGGTTGGCGACCGGACTGGTCCCATCGGGGCGAGATCCCTCCGGAGAGGTGATCGCCAACGCCACCCGGTTCAGCCAGGTACGCCGGAGACCTGCTGGGTGGGGGTTGTGTCCGGCCGGGCGGCAAGGAACGCCGGCCACGAACCCAAATGACCGCTCGATGCCCCCAGCCCCAACCGGCTGAACCCAGGCGCATCGAAGCCGAGATCGAGATGATCGGCTGCGCCGCAGGTCGGCCAACAGGTTAGATCCGAGCTGAGCTCACCGCCTGGGCTATGGCTATGCCATCGGGCGACCGCACACAAAACGGCCAGACGGACCGGATTCTGGGATTGCGCTGAGGCCTCCCGTTACGTATTCGGGTGCGGCCGATCCCCCGTGCCACATCCGTCGCCGCTGCGCGCTCCCGCGCCTCACACGGTGTGTCGAATACGCACGGACCGGGCTGGGCATAGTAGCGCGCCATGGATCCTGGAGACCTGAAGACCCTGATCAAACGATTGCGCCGTACCCCGGTGCACGAGGGACGTGGGTCGTCGTCCGATGTTTCGTACAGCACCGAGGCCTTGATGCGGATCCTGCCCCATCGCCCACCGTTCCTGCTGGTCGATGGGGTGGACGCGGTGGACCTATCCGCTCGGACCATTCGGGGGCATCGCCGTCTCGATCCGGGGGACCCGGTCTTCGCTGGGCACTTCCCTGGCTCACCGGTCTACCCAGGGGTCTTGCAGGTGGAGATGACGGGGCAGCTGGCCCTTTGCCTCACCCATTTCCTGGTGAAGGAAACGCTAGAGATCCCGGCCGATGCGACGCCGACCGCGGTGCGCGCCCTGGCCATCCACGCCGCGCAGTACCAAGAGCCGCTGTTCCCAGGTGATGCCCTGGAGCTCCACGCCATCATCGTCGCCGAGGACGGAATGACCGCCACGGCGGCCGGGCAGATCGTCAAGGACGGTCGAGTGGCGTCCTTCGCCGTGCAGGAGGTCTACTTTGTCGAATAAGCGCATTGTCGTCACCGGGATGTCCATCAACACCCCTCTCGGCGACACCCTTGATGGGTTCATCGAGGGGCTCCTCGCCGGAAGATCGGCGCTGTCGAACTGGAAGAAGTTCGACACTTCACGGATCTACAGCAAGGTCGGGGCGGACCTTAGCGGCTACGACATCGATGCCAAGGTCCGCTCTTTCGAGGGCCGGCTCCCGGCGGAGATGTACAAGCGGCTCCGCCGGCTGGTGTCGAAGGCCCCCTGGTCCACCAAGCTCAGCATGCTGCTGACGACCGATGCCTGGCTCGACGCAGGCCTCGCCAGCGTGGAATTCGACGCGACGCTGACCGGCGTGATGCTCGCCGGCCACAACGTCAACAGCAACTACTCGGACGAGAACCGCGACCAGTTCCGTGAGGAACCTGACTACGTGGATGCCTGGCTGGCGCTCCACGCGCTCGACACCGACCATGCCTCCAGCGTGTCCGAGCTGGTCGGTGCCAAGGGTCCTCTTACGACGATGGGCGCCGCCTGCGCGAGCGGAAACGTCGCGCTGCGCTACGCCATCGACGAGATCCGGCATCACGGAAACGAGCGCTTCCTGATCGTGGGCGCTGTGCTCGACATGTCCCCGATGGATCTCCACGCCATGGCGCTGCTCGGCGCCATCTCGTACGAGCACTTCCACGACGAGCCCACCCGGGCCAGCCGCCCCTTCGACACCCACCGCGAAGGCTTCGTGCCTGCCCACGGCGGGGCCGTGCTCGTGGTCGAGGACCTGGAGGTCGCCCGCCGCCGCGGCGCCCGCATCTACGCCGAGGTGCTCGGCTCCGAGTCCAACGCCGACGCGAACCATCTGCCGAACCCGTCCGAGGACGGTCAGACGCGCCTGATGCAGCGGCTGCTGGATCAGACGGGTGTACGGCCCGACCAGATCGACTACGTGAGCATGCACGCCACCTCCACCCCGCTCGGTGATCTGACCGAGGCGCGATCCATCAGGAACGTGTTCGGCGAACGCGCGAAGCGGCTCAAGGTGAACGCCACCAAGTCGATGCTCGGGCACACCTGCTGGGCCGCGGCGACGGTCGAAGCGGTGGCCGCCATCCTGCAGATGCGGGCGGGCAAGCTCCATCCGTCGATCAATATCGACGAGCTCGATCCCGAGGTCGAGCTCGACGTGTGTCGCGGCAACACCGCGGTGCCGCACGACGTGCGGTACTTCATGAAGAACTCCTTCGGTTTTGGCGGGATCAACTGCGTGAGCCTGTTCAAGAGGTACGAAGGCTGAGAGCGAGGAACAGGATGGTCTTTTTGGTAACGGGTGGCTCGCGGGGCATCGGCCGCGGAATCGTGCTCGACGCGGCCGCAGCGGGGCATGACGTCGCCTTCACCTACGTGGCGCGCCCAGAGCTCTCCAACGAGGTGATCGCCGAGGCGACGCGGATCGCCCCGGCCCGCAAGGTGCGTGCCTACTGCCTCGACGTTCGCGACTCGAACGCGGTCGAGGGGATCGTCGATCGTGTCGCCGAGGATTTCGAGACCATCGACGTCTTGGTGAACAACGCGGGCATCAATCGCCCCGGTTTGGCGATGGCGATGGCGGACGAGGACTGGAAAGACGTCCTCGACGTCAACCTGAGCGGTGCCTTCTACATGGTGCGAGCCGTGCTCCCCCACTTCCTGGCCAACGGTGGGGGAAGCTTCATCCACGTCTCGAGCATCGCGACCTACGGCATCACGGGGCAGATCTCCTATTGCGCGAGCAAGGCCGGCCTCCTGGGCCTTTCGGCGGGGCTCGCGAAGGAGTACGGGAAGAAGGCGGTGCGCAGCAACGTGCTCATGCTCGGCCTCTTCGACACGGACATGGTCCGCGAGGGGCTCAGCAAGTCGAACCGGGAGTTCTGGCTCCAGTACTGCCCCGCGGGACGGTTCGGCGACGTCCGCGAGATCTCCGCCGCGTGTCTTTACCTCGCCTCCGATGCCGCGAGGTTCGTCACGGGCCAGGTGATCACGTTGACCGGCGGCCTAGAGCACGCGCCATGACGGACATCGGCATCGAGAAGCTCGGGATCTACCCGGGAAGCCTCACCCTCGATCTCGGCGCGCTCTGCCGGGCCCGCGGCATGGACGCGGAGCGGACGGTCGCCGATCTGATGATCCACGAGCGTTCGCTGAACCCCCCGTGGGAGGACGCGGTG
Source organism: Polyangiaceae bacterium (assembly GCA_016933275.1). GTDB lineage: Bacteria > Myxococcota_A > Polyangia > Polyangiales > Polyangiaceae > JAFGBI01. The sequence goes on from JAFGBI010000365.1 coordinate 40,976, forward strand.
ACAATGGGGGTGAACGCCGCCATGCCGATGCTCAGCGCCGTGGACCGCGCGTCCGTGGGTTTGCTCCTCGTGGGCACGGAGAGCGCAGTGGACCAGGAGAAGCCGGTGAGCTCGTGGCTCCACGGCTACCTCGGTCTCCCCGATGACTGCCTGAACCTCGAGGTGAAGCATGCGTGCTTCGCCGCCACGGGGGCGCTCGATCTGGCGAATGCGTGGCTCGAGTCGTCGCAAGCGCGGGGACGCAAGGCGCTGGTGGTGGCCACCGATCAGACGACGATGCACATCGGCAAGCCGTGGGAGCCCGTCGGGGGAGCGGGCGCCGTCGCCATGCTCCTCTCGCGCGAGCCGCGACTCGTTGCCTTCGAGCCCGGCAAGCTGGGGATCCACGCCGAAGAGGTGTCCGACGTCATCCGCCCGAACATGCGGGTCGAGACGGGCAACAGTGAAACGAGCCTGTTCTCGTACCTCACGGGGATCGAGGGGGCCTACCCGAAGTACGTCGCCTCCGCCGGCGAAGTGGACTTCGATTCGTACTTCAAGAAGGTCATCTACCACGTACCGTTCGGCGGCATGACCTACCGCGCGCACAAGACCATCCTGCGCGATCACACCACCATTCCAAACCGGGAAGCGCGAGCGCACTGGGATCGCAAGACGGCCGCGTCGCTCGTCTACAATCGGCGGATCGGCACCACCTACGGCGGGAGCACGTTCATCGCGCTCACCGGGCTGGTGGACACCTGCGACGACCTCGGGGCGGGTGATCGGATTGGTATCTTCGCCTACGGCTCGGGATCCTGTGCCCAGTTCTACAGCGCCATCCTGCTCCCGCACGCGCGCGAGGTGACGCGGGCAACCGACATTCTACGGCAACTCGACGCACGACGGCCGGTGACGGTGGCGGAGTACGAGGCACTCGAAATCGAGCGCGACGCCAGCATCGGCGTGCCGGAATTCGTACCATCCTGGCACATCGTCGGGGATTGGTACGATCGGTTCTATGCGGGGAAGCACCGCTTGGTTCTGAAGGGCGTACACGAGTACTACCGCGAGTACGCGTACAGCTAGCCTGCCGCGGGCGGCGAGTGCCGAGATGAGCGATCGACGTATCGTACTACCGCCCAGCCTCGACTTCGGGGGCGTCTCGTCCCTGGCGGAGGCGCTCGACGCGGCGCTGGCGGATCGCGCCGTGCGGGTGCTCATGCTCGTGGGGGAGGGCAAGGTGTTTTGCCGCGGGCTCGACGTGGAAGCCCTGCTGGCGACGGCCGATCGGGAGCTCGTCCGGGGCGCCATCGCGGTCTATCAACGTGCCCTGCTCGCCCTCCGCCGGGGTGGCAAGCCATCGGTGGCCCTGGTGGACGGTGCGGCCCAGGGCGGGGGTGTGGGGCTCGCCGCAGGCTGTAGCGTGGTCATCGCCACCACGAGCGCCACGTTCGCACTCCCCGAAGCACTGTTCGGCTTGGCCCCGGCCATGGTGCTGCCGATCCTCTTCGAACGGATGACGGTCCAGCGGGCACGACTGCTGGCCTTGACACCCCATGCCCGCTCGGCAGCCGAGGCGCTCGCCATCGGACTCTGTGACGAGGTCGTCGAACCGGCGCAGGCCGAACGAGCCGTCGGTCGCTGGGTGAGGTGGCTCTGCCGGGTCCGGCCCGCGAGCGCGGAGTGCATCGCCCGGATCGGCTCGACTGTGGGGACCGGATCCCTCGAAGCAGCGCTCGCCGCCGGGGGCGAACTAACTTACGCAGCCGCCAGTGACTCAGCAGTCATGGATGCCCTGCAACGCTTCCGCGAGAGCGGTCGGCTCGGAGAGGAAGACGAATGACGGACTCGAACCCGCGGCTGGTGACGTTGGACCGCGAGGCGAACGGGATCGCGGTGGTTTCGATGCGAGACGCGGTGGGGAAGAATGCCTTCTCCGAAGCATTCGTGGCGGACATCGAAGGATGCCTGGCGCAGGCTGCGGCGGATCAAGAGGTGAAGGTCATCGTCCTGGTCGGCTTACCGGACGTTTTCGCCTCCGGTGCGCCCCGCGAACTCTTGGTCAAGCTGGCTCGGGGCGAAGAGGTCCCGTCGGACATCCTGCTGTCGAAGGCGGTCCTGGATCAGCCGGTCCCGGTGATCGCGGCCATGGAGGGCCACGCCACCGGTGGGGGCCTGGCCCTGGGCCTCTGCGCGGATATCGTCCTTCTGGCCCGGGAAAGCCGCTACGGGGCAAGCTTCATGAACATGGGCTTCACCCCGGGGATGGGCATCACCCGGCTGCTGGAGCATGTCCTGTCGCCGGCGCTGGCGCATGAGCTGCTCTACACGGGGGAGTTCCGCCGCGGCACGGAGTTCGCACTCCGGACGGGGGTGAACTACGTGCTCCCCCGAGCAGAAATCCGCCCCAAAGCATTTGACGTGGCGGCCAGCATAGCGGAAAAGCCGCGGGTCGCCCTGGAGACACTCAAGCGGTGGCTGTCCCTCGACCGGCGTCGAGCTTTCGAGGACACCCGCACCCTCGAAACCATGATGCACGAAATCACGTTCCGACAGGAGGCCGTTCGGCAGCGGATCGAGGACGAGTATGTCGACTGACTACCGCGGGAAGGCCGTCCTCGTCACGGGGGGCACCAAGGGCATCGGGCTCGCCTGTGGACTCGCCTACGCGCGACAGGGTGCCGCGTGCACCTTGACCAACCGCTGGGGCAGCGCGGACGAGGACGCCATCCGCGAGCAGTTCCGCGACGTCGGCGGCCCCGAACCCCACATCGTCGAGGCGGACGCGGGGAGCCCAGAAGACACCGTCGATCTCGTCCACGGCCTCCGGGAGCGGCACGACACGCTCGATGTCTTCGTCTCCAACGTCTCCTTCGCCCAGATCGTGAAGGGGATGCAGGACTACTCGAAGCGCGCGCTCGTGCGCAGCATCGAGTACACGGTCTGGCCCACGTTCGAGTACCTCGACCGGATCCGGGAGGCCTTCGGTCGCTATCCCCGCTACGTGATCGGTCTCTCGAGCATCGGTCCCGATGCTTTCGTCGCCAACTACGACTTCGTGGCCGGGTCCAAGGCTCTCCTCGAGACGCTGATGCGGTACCTCAACTACCGATTGCGCGGGGAGGGCGTCCGGGTCAACGTGGTGCGCGCCGCGCTGGTCCGCACGGACAGTCTGCGCGCCACGATGGGGGAGGACTGCGTCCCCTTCATCGAACGCTTCGATCCACGCATGTTCGTGACACCTGAGGCCGTCGCCGACACCGTGTTCGCCCTCACCAGCGGGCTCATGGATGGCATCAGCGGACAGGTGCTCACGGTCGACAATGGCGTCGCCTTCTACGACAACGTAATGCGCCTCTTCGGCGAGCGCGACCGCCTCGAGATCCCCCCAAAGGAGAAGCAGCAATGACTCGGGAAGAGATTCTGGCCGTCATCAAGAAGCACCTCGCCGATGCGGTCGACGATGTCGATCTCGACGAGATCGATCCGAAAAAATCGATGATCGACTACGGTGCGAACAGCCTCGATCTGGTAGAGGTCGTGAGCCGCTCGATGCGCGAGCTCAAGGTGAAGATCCCACGAGCCGAGCTCAACAAGCTCGAGAACATCGAAGGGCTCGTCGATCTCTTCGAGAAGACCCTCCAGGAGAAGGGCGGCTGAGCGCCGCCCTGACAGCGATCCCAGCAGCCGGTCTTGTTCTCGCGGGGATCCTCGCGGCTTCCGGTTCCCCCCGCACGAGGACCTCGAGCCGAGACCGGTAGCGGTGACCTAGGATGGGCGGAACAGCGAACGACGAGAGGTGACGACAATGGATGCAGGGCCGAGCTTCGCGGGCAAAGTTGTGCTCGTCACCGGTGGCACCCGCGGGATTGGTCGCGCCATCGCGCTCGAGTTCGCGCGACGTGGCGCGGAAACCGTGCTGACCTACCGTTGGGGCACCGCGGACGAGAGCGAGCTCCGCGCGGCGTTCGCCGCCCTTGGCGCTCCCGAGCCGATGCTGGTGCAGGCTGACGCGGCCGAAGAGGCGGACACCGAGGCATTGATCCGGGCGATTGGCGGCCGGCACTCCGGGATCGATGTCTTCGTGAGCAACGTCGCCGGCTCGGTCGTCGTCCGCGACTTCGATGCGATGACCGAGAGGGCCCTCGCCAAGAGCATCCACTACTCCTCCTGGCCCACCTTCGCGTACCTGAAGCGGCTCCGCGCGGCCTTCGGGCGGTATCCTCGGTATGTCATCGCGATGTCGTCGAGCGGCCCCGACGCATACAGTCCGGGCTACGAGTTCGTCGCCGCGTCGAAGGCGGTGCTCGAGACGCTGTGCCGCTACGCGACCTATCGGCTGCGCGACGAGGATGTGCGCATCAACGTGGTCCGAGCCGGTGCCATCCTGACCCAGTCGGCAACGGAGATGTTCGGGAGCGAGCTGTTTCCGTTCCTCGACCGCCTGGCGCCGCCCGACTATCAGTGGCTGACGATGGAGGAGGTCGCGAACGTCGCCGTCGCGCTCGCCAGCGGCATGCTCGACAGCGTCCGCGGACAGGTCATCACCGTCGACCACGGGGACGGGTTCTCGGACAAGCTGATGCGGCTCTACGCCGAGCGCGAAGCGCTCGGCCTCTGAGCCGCGAGCCGAGGGACGGGCGGAGCGTCGGCGAACGTCCCTGCATGCCGTGCCGAGGCATTCTCCGGGCCTCGGGAGGCGTTGGCGCCCTGATCGACGTTCCTTGCTCCGCGACGCGTTCAGACCAGCGCGCGGGAGCAACCCCCAGCCGCTTCCCTGCTCGATCTCCGTGTGCGCAGGAGTCAGCGCTCGGGGCCCGCCGGCGAAGCGGATCTCGGCCGGTCGTCGTGCGTCAGGATTCCGTGAACGGATGCGTTCTTCGCGACACCGATCCCCGCTGCGCTTCGGGGCGGAGCCGATCCATCCCGCGATCTGGCAGACTGGCTGTCCGAGCCGGGCTGCCCTTGGCATGCGTGCCAGCGTTGGGACCAGGTGATGTCGCTTTTCGGCAGCGAATCTAGACCGGCGTCTCTCGCGTGAACACACGGCGCTCGGCCCAATACGCGGAAGAGCCGGTTCGATGTGCCTGAGGGGCATACATCGGTGCCCAGACGGCGACGTCCGCGACCCCATCATGACTCCCCTCCGCGAGAGGGCACCAGACGCAGTCGCCGAGACGGACCGAAGAGGCCCACATCAGGGCATCGATACAAATGTACACCAGAGACGAAGGCGTTTCCGGATCCTGAGCGCGAGTGCTAATGTTTTCGGCATGATGAATCGTTCTCGATTCCTTTGGGTCGGCTGCGCGACCCTGGCGGCCATTGCATGTGGTGGGGACGACAACGAGCTGTTTCCCTTCGGCACCGGCGGCACTAGCGAAATCGGTGGAATGGACCCGGTCGGTGGCCAGTACCTGGGCGGAGTGCAGAACACTGGTGGCATCCAGAACACTGGTGGCGTCCAGAACACCGGCGGCGTCGAGAACACCGGCGGGATCGGGATAGAGCCCACGGGCGGGGTGCCACCAACCGGTGGCGGTGGTACGGGCGGCGCCACTGGCGGCCACCATACCGGCGGCGTCCAACCCACGGGCGGCGTCCAACCCACGGGCGGCGTCCAACCTACCGGTGGCGGCGGCATGGGGGGTACCACCGGTGGGCGACCAACCGGCGGCCAGAGCACCGGCGGCGTCGAGCCCACGGGGGGTCAGGGCACGGGCGGGGTATCGAACTGCTCCAATGAGCCCCCCCCTGGGAACCCGAACTGCGACTCCGCCGTGGAGTGGGATTGGTGCACCGCCGACTGGATCGGCGACTACTGCATGGAGGCCTGTGGACGCTGCGACGGCAGTGGCGGCACGGGCGCCGCCGGCAGCGGTGGCACGGGCGCCGGTGGGGGCTTCACCACGGGTGGGGTAACGGGAGACTGCGCGGGATGGGCCTCCCGCTACTGGGACTGCTGCAAGCCGCACTGTGCGTGGACCGCGAACGTGCCCGGTGGGAACGCGACGTCCACCTGCAGCTCTGGCAGCCAGACCACCAGCGATGACGCGCAAAGCGCGTGCAGCGGCGGCAACGGGTACATGTGCCACAACATGGCCCCATGGGCCGAAGGGTCCGTCGGATTCGGGTTCGCCGCCGCGAACAACCGGCCGTGCGGTGCCTGCTACAAGCTCCAATTCGATGGCTCCTCGCACAATGGCGGTGCCGATCCGGGCTCGGCTGCGCTGGCCGGCAAGATCATGATCGTGCAGGTGATCAACATCGGAGGGATCGAGGGCAACCAGTTCGACCTGTTGATTCCGGGCGGCGGCGTGGGTGACTTCAACGCCTGCAGCAGCCAGTGGGGAGCCTCGGATCTCGGGGCGCAGTATGGAGGATTCCGCACCATGTGCAGCGGTGACCTTTCCTCCGTCAAGAGCTGCGTCCTCAGCAAGTGCGAGAGCGTCTTCGGGAGCAAGTTTCCGGAGCTGATGGATGGATGCCGGTGGTACGTGGACTGGTTCGAGGCCGCCGACAACCCGAACTTCAAGTACGAGCCGACCAGTTGCCCCTCCCAACTGAACAACGCTTCAACGATGTCGGGGACCATGGCCAGCGGCTGCTGACGAACACCAGCGGTACCCGCAGGGATCCGGTGCCGGCGAGGTTCGAATTCTCCGGGCGACGGCTCGGCAACGACGGCGCGGGCTACGGCACGTAGGTGCCGGCCGCTGCCTCCGGAGCCCGACCGGCCTTTCCCGCCCCTGGATCGTACGACGCCACGTACTCCTGCTGGACCGCCTCGCAGCTCGTGGCACCGCCGGTGCGGGTGGCAGACGGAGCGTCCAGGGCGGCGGGGCACCAGAGCTGGACGTCGACCCTGCTCCCGGTCGGTTGGGCGACGCACCCAGCCTTCTCGGCCAAACCCAATCGGGCGGCTTCGTCATCGCCGGTGACGAGCACTCTGGCGGCCCGATCGGCCGGGCACGGGGGCTCGGGCGCCCCGCCGCTGAAGACGGATTGGACGGCCATGAGCTGCTCCCACGGCACGGGTTCGGGCTCAGGTGGAGCCTCCGTTGATGGGCTGGACGCGGCCACCGTCACGATCGGGATCGGCGCCGGGGTCGAGGGTGCTGGGGAACGGCAGCCGACGGTGACGAGGAGGGCAGCCGCGGCCGGCGCGAGCCTGCATTCCCGAGACGACATGGAGGCCGCCGTCGAAGCCGAGCATCCGGAGCTCTACTTCGTCGGCGGCGTCGTGGATCTCGACGACAAGCGTGTCGCGTTGTACCGAGGGGATCTGGATTGGCTCCTGGTCCCGCTCGACGGGTTCGAGTCCAGCGGCCGGTCCCCGCGAAAGTGATTGGACGCAGCAATCAACCTGACTGTTGCTCTAGCGGAGCGACTCGAGGAAGGTAGCCTGACCGCCTCGTCGCAGGACGTTGAAGACGCACCGCAGATAGACCCGAACCCCGAACAGGCGGACGATCATCCCTGCATGGGTGATCAGATGTTGGGTCTGGATCGTGCCGCGCATCGGACAGGACGGAGAAGCACGTCCCGTGCCGCTACCGTTGCTCCCAGCCAACCGCCGCTTGCCCCACGGTGGCGTTGCAGACCTGAAAGGACGGCATGTCTCCGTTGCGCAGGATCGCGCTGCGCGGTCCCGGGAACCGGGGGCGAGGCCATCTGCCGACCGTGCCCTTCGCGATTGCCCATCGGGGCTTGAGGGAACGTGAGTCGGCGTGATGACTCGCTTCGGGACGTCGCGTTCCCGATTCGAGAAGCGCTCACCGGCCGCGGACGACCGCCGGACCAGGCAGGGGCTCCCCCGTCAGGCGACGATGATCATGCACGACGTACTGCAGGAGGCCGACGGCCCGGCGTCATCGCACTGCTCCCCGTAGGCGGCGTCAATGATGCCGTCACCGCAGAAGTGCGCGGGCTGGCAGCCGGTCGTGCAGGCGCCGACGTTGGTGGGCGTGTAGATGGCGCCGTTGTTGCGGCCGTTGTCGCACGCCTCGTACCCCGCATCGATGTTGCCGTCGCCACAGAACGGGCCGTACTTGCATTCGAGGGTGCAGGCACCGTAAACGCCGTTCTGGTTGTTCGCACCCTCGTCGCACTCCTCGCCGGCCGCTCGGACGCCGTCCCCGCAAGTGGGCATGCATTCCGAGTGCGTGGTGCTGAAGCCCGAGAGCGAGAGCTGGTAGTTCGACTCGCGGGGGTGCTGATCGGCGTGGAACACGGCGATCTCGTAGATCTTGCCTTCTTCCAGCCCGAACCGCTGAGCATTGACGTCGACGTCCTCCGCCAGGCGCTCATGAGTCCCCCCGAGGTCGATGGCGAGCTGCCCGTTGACGAAGACCCACACGTCGTCGTCGCCGTAGAACGCTAGCTTCGCGGGGGTCCCGTCGTAGCGGAAAAGGTAGCGGACCTCGGTCGTGAAGTAGAAGTTCCGGAGATAGCCGGTGATTTCCCCTTGATCGCTGTAGGGCACGGGACCCCCATCGCCAGAATCGCAGGTGCCATAGGCCACCTCGGGATCCCACTGGGAACCGACATCGCAGTCCGACCCGGCGCAGCAGCCTGCCTCGCTGTCAAGCCCGCGCACCCAATACGGCCAGATGTTGCAGATCCGGTCCCGCGAGGCGACCTCTGCCTGGTCCTCCAGCGGGAAGAACCCGCTCACGAGCTCTGCCGAACGCTCGTTGTCGCAGAAGGAGTGGATGTCGTCGGCTACGGTATCCCCGTCGCTGCTGCTGAACTGGTAAACGTTCCCCTCCGGTGCAAGCTCGAGGACGCCCTTGACCGCGATGCTGTAGGTCGAGTCCGAATACCACTGAGCGAAGGTCTCCGCGCTGTGCAGCACGGGGACCTGCAGGGGGGATTCGAAGCCGACACGGTAGCGTGTCTCGCCGCTCCCCTCCACGGTGCACGGCGTACCGTTCGATGAGGTGACGATGTCACGGCCATCCCAATCGGTGAACCGGCAGTCGCACATGCCGTTCTTCGCGGGGTTGAACTGGGGCTTTCCGTTCGGGCCGAGCGTAGGCAACACGAGCTCGGTACATGGCTCCGTGTAGTCGGAGCTCGAGCAGTTGCTCTCCACCCCCGCCGGGGTGCCCGACGCGTTCGGCACACAGATGGTCTTCTCGCCATTCACGGTGGCCCCGAGGTAGAAGAAATCGGGGTGCCCGCCGCTGACGTTCTGACCGTCGAAATCGCGATAGATCACGGGCAGACGAAGGCATTCGCCGCCGCCCTTGCTGCAGGGCTCGGTATCGCTGTCCTCGACGACTTCGCAGGTGAACCCTCCCTCGGTCTGGCAGGTCTCGGTGCAACCGTCGCCCGGGACGGCGTTCCCGTCGTCACACGTCTCGCCAACGTCGATGTTCCGGTCGCCGCAGGAGGTCGAGCAAGGACCGGTGACGCCGGCCGCGTCGCGGCAAGTCGGCTCCCGCGTACACGTCTTCGAGCAGCCCTGACCATCGCCGTAGAAGAGCCCGTTGCTGGCCTCACCGAGATCGCAGGCCTCGCCGGTTTCGGGGATGCCGTTCCCGCACTCGGACTGCACGCAGGGTGAGCCCGGCGTGCAGGACCAGCCGGGCTCGATGAGGCAACCCGGCGAACAGCCGTCGTCGGGGAGGATATCTCCATAGTCGCAGTTCTCTGGCGGGGTGATCACCCCGTCGCCGCACCAGACCACGCAAGCCTTGCCGGGGACGCGGCAAAGGTAGCCGGCCTCGACCGACATGCAGTCGGCTGCGCAACCATCGCCAGGAACCGTGTTGAGGTCATCGCACGCCTCGGTGGCATCGAGGATGCCATCCCCGCAGATGGCGGTCTTCACGCAGGCTTCACCCCACGTGGGACAGGTCCAACCGGCTTCCACTTGACACAGCGCACTACAGCCGTCGCCAGGCCCCGTGTTGCGGTCGTCACACCCCTCGTTCTCGTTCTGTACTCCATTGCCACAGGTGGCGGCATCGACGGGTTGGAAGACACTGCCGCCGGTGTTCGAGGGAATGTACGACCCACCCATTGGCCCCCCACCCCCGCCGACGCCCGAGCCACCCGTCTGGCTGAGGTAGCCCATGGGACCCGGACCGGCCGCGTTGCTCCCACAGGCAACCACGAGACAGGTTCCGAAGAGGACCGACGGTGAGGAAGCTCGAAGGAGGGGGCGCATGCGTCAATGCTCCTCTGGGACAGGCACCCGAGCAAGGAGGTTCGCCTCACTCTCCCTCACTTTCTTCCTGCATTTCTCTGCCTGCTGTTGCAGCTGCCAGACAATTTGCCACCAAGAACGCACGACGGATGGCAACTGGCGGGACGGGTTCTACCGTTCTCGCGACCAATCCTCCCTTCCGATTCCACCCACCACAGACCCAGGGCTGGGACGAGGGTCTCCGAGCCCACCGAGGGGACCTCCTCTCTGGTCCTCGGGGAGCGCCCGTCGCGCGCCAAGAGCGCGGATCCCGCCACAGAACCCCAAGCCCGGCGAAACCGGGAGCCTCGAAGGCACCAGAGTATCAGCCGGTCGCGCGCCGATCAGGTTGCCGACAGCAACGGCAGCACTGGAACCCCACCCCTGATAGTCCCCTGGAGCACCGATCGGGTTGCCGACAGCAACGGCAGCGCTGGAAACGCGTCCATGCGAAGTGAGGACGCGTTTCCAGCGCTGCCTCTGGAGAGGTCTGCTGCCGGTTCGGTGCTCTAGGTTGTTGATTTGACGCAGCAATCAACCTGA
>JAFGBI010000366.1 GCA_016933275.1 Polyangiaceae bacterium
ACGTTGCCGATGGCCGCTTCCACGGCGACCCCGCCGAGATCGGAGAGCGCCCGCGAAGGAAGTGAAGGCAATGGATGGCGGGCTGACGCACAGGTCGCCCGACATCCCCTCCTTGACATCATCCGATCAACCGCATATGCGAATGAACGAATGGAGAAGCCCGTGAGAGACGTGGCTCGGTTCCTGAAGGCCCTCGCCAGCGAGGCGCGGCTCGAGATCCGGCCGCGCCCGGCGCGCGCAGGAGCCAATCCATGACGAGTCAACCTGTCAGCGCCAACCCGGCGCTCGCCCGCGAAGAACCGGGCGTGGCCAGGCGTCTCTCGTTCCTCGATCGCTATCTCACCCTCTGGATCTTCATCGCCATGGCGGTTGGGGTCGGCGCAGGGTATCTCGTGCCCGGCGTCGTTCCCTTCATCAATCAGCTCAACGTGGGAACGACCAGCGTCCCCATCGCGGTCGGGTTGATCCTGATGATGTACCCGCCGCTCGCGAAAGTTCGCTACGAAGAGATGGGGCCGGTCTTCCGTAACACCAAGGTCCTCGGGTTGTCGCTCGTGCAGAACTGGGTCATCGGACCGATCCTGATGTTCGGCCTCGCCGTGCTCTTCCTCCACGACAAGCCCGAGTACATGGTTGGTCTCATCATGATCGGCCTCGCCCGCTGCATCGCCATGGTGATCGTCTGGAACGACCTGGCCCAGGGAGACACCGAGTACTGCGCGGGCCTCGTGGCCTTCAACTCCGTCTTCCAGGTCCTTCTCTACTCGGTCTACGCGTTCGTGTTCATCACGGTGCTGCCGAGCTGGCTAGGCCTGGGCGGCGTGGAGGTGAGAGTCACCATGGGCGAGATCGCCCGGAGCGTCTTCATCTACCTCGGAATCCCCTTCCTCGCCGGGGTAATCACCCGGTTTTCGCTCCTCAAGCTGCGAGGCAAGGACTGGTACCACTCGAGGTTCATCCCCAGGCTGAGCCCGCTCACGCTGGTCGCGCTACTCTTCACCATCGTCGTCATGTTCTCGCTCAAGGGCGACAAGATCGTGGAGCTGCCGCTCGACGTAGTCCGGATCGCGATCCCGCTCCTCGTCTACTTTGTGCTGATGTTCTTCGTCTCCTTCTTCATGTCGAAGAAGGTGGGCGCCACCTACGGCCAGGCCGCGACGCTGTCGTTCACCGCGGCGTCCAACAACTTCGAGCTCGCGATCGCGGTGGCGGTCGCGACGTTCGGCATCCATCACGGCGCAGCGCTGGCGGCCGTCATCGGGCCGCTGGTCGAGGTTCCCGCGCTCATCGCCCTCGTGAACGTTGCGCTCTGGCTCGGACGCAAGTATTTCCCGGATGACCCTGCGCGACTTGGTTCGGTACGAACCTGTGCGGGAGAAGGGACCGCAGCATGAGCACACTATCTCCCCGAGGGCTCCTCTTTCTCTGCGTCGCCAACTCGGCACGCAGCCAGATCGCCGAAGGAATCGCCCGCACCATGGTTCCACCCGAAACCGAAGTGTGGTCGGCGGGCTCCCGTCCGACGAGCGTGCGACCCGAAGCCGTCGCCGTGTTGAAGGAGATCGGAATCGACATCTCGCATCACCGTTCGAAGGCAGTCGCCGAGGTCCCGCCGGCCGAGGTCGACACCGTCATCACGCTCTGCGGCGAGGAGGAATGCCCCCTCTTTCTCGGAAAGGCGACCCGGCTGCACTGGGGCCTCCCCGACCCCGCGGCGGTCCAGGGCACCGAAGCGGAGCGCCTCGACGCGTTCCGCGCGACGCGCAACGAGTTGCGCCGCCGGCTCGAAGCCTTTCTCGCCGGCCAACAGGATGGTGTCCACCCGTAGCACTGAGGTAGGCGCCACCGGCGTCGGTCCTCCGAGCCCCGTCCGGCGCCCACTCCTGTCGCCGTACAATCGGACGAGCTTGAGTTTGACAACATGGCCATGTCGCCACGGCGCGGTCCTCGTGCTGCGAGAGAACGCGGGAGATCGGCTTGCGTCGCGCCGTGGGCGCCACCGCCAGGGACATCCTCGTCCAGTTCGTTCTGGAGGCGCTCATCGTCAGGGCGATGACGCAGGATCCACCAGGGTGCCAGCGTCGGCAGGTTCACCTCGACCCGGAGTGTTGCGCAGGGGACCGCCCTCCGCTCAGTACTCGATTACCGGGTGCCCGGCCGCATCCGCGTACTGGGCATACGCATCGAGCACGATTTCGACGTAGTCGGAGTTGATCTCGGTGCAGCTGGTGGTGCTTTTTCTTCTCGCTTCGAATGGCTTTCGGGTGGCTGGTTCGCACTGCGCGATGCTCGTGTCCTGCACGGCCGCTCCCTCTTGCGTTGCCCGTCTTGCGTCAACCATAGGCCCCGCGGATGGACCACGCGAGCCGTGGTCCCGCCCCCGCAGGGACCGAAGTGTGCCATCCTGGGTATGACTCGCCTGTCAGCATAGGACGCGCGAAATCGTGGTCTCTCCGGGTGTTTTCCCGCAGAGTCGCTGCCCGTCGACTCCTGGTCCGGGCTTTGCATGAGGTGTCATGATCGCGCAGCAGGGTTGCACGGTGTGCGGGAGGTAGTGCTTATGAGGTTCTGGTTGCGGAGGCCCGGTGTTACGGTGATCCTGCTCTGCGCCGGGGCAGTGCCGTCCTGCACCTCGAAGGGCTCGTATGAGTCCATAGCCGCGGACGACGGAAGCGGCTTGCCGAGCGGGGAGGCTTCGGGCGTCGTGGACCCGGGCGCTGCCTCGCCGACATCTCCCGTCCCGGCGGTCGTCGAGCCCGAAGTCGAGGCGGAGAGCAGCTATCGGTCGCCGGTGCTCACGGGACACTACATCTGGGCTACCAACCCCGATAGCGGGCAGGTGGCGCTCATCGACGCGCGCGATCGGAGCGTCAGGACTGTCGAGGCGGGACATGGGCCCGAGATTCTGGCCGCGATCCCCGCCGCGGACGGATCGGTGGCGGATCGCGCGATCGTGCTCAACCGTATCAGCCGGGACGCGACGGTGCTGGCGGTGGACGACGCCGGCGAGCTCGAGGAGCCGGTGTTCGTCACGGATGTCCATGCAGGGGCCAACGCCATGACCGTGAGCTCCCGGGGGCGCTTCGTCATTGCCTGGACCGACTCCGCGGAGCTCGCTAGCCCCGATCCGCTCGAGGGTTTCCAGGAGGTCACGGTGATCGACCTCGGAGCGGCCGCGCCGCGGGCCACGCGCCTGAGCGTTGGCTACCGGCCCTCGCGGCTCTTCATCAGTGAGGACCAATCGCGCGCCTTCGCGGTCACCGAGCCGGGCGTGAGCGTCATCGATCTCGGTGACGAGCCCGAGGTGAGCCAAGACATCGCCTTGACCGATGAGCCCCTGCCCGACGACTGGGTGCGTGACGTCACCCTGACCCCTGACGGAGGCTACGCCCTGGTGAGGGTCCAGGACCCGGCCGCGGATCCCGAGGTGGAAAGCGAGGTCGGCATCGTTTCCATGCAGACGGGCGAGCGCGCGGCGGTCCGTCTTGCAGGTCCGGTGACCGATCTCGACCTCAGCGACGACGGATCTCTGGCGGTTGCCGTCGTGAGCGCACGCTACGCGCCGGCTGCACCTGCCGGACAAGCAGGAGCCGGGGGCGAGCCCGGAACCGGTGCAAGCTCGGCGGCAGCGGGCAGCGGCGGCTCGGCCGGTGCGGCTCAATCGGCTGGGACGGCCGGCGTCGAATCAGTGGGAGCGGCCGGCGAGGGGGACGGGGGCACACCGGCTACGGGTGGCAGCGCTGCGAGCACTGGCGGGACCGGCGGCGCTCCCGAGGTCACCTACGATCGGCTCCCCTCGCAGATCGCGCTCCTGCCGGTCCCGGGGATCCTCGATCGTCCCGATTCGTTCGACCTGGCGACGGTGGGCGACGAAATGGTGCGCAGCGTGTCGCTTTCGACCCAGGGCTCGTACGCGGTTCTGTTCAGCACCGCGGAGGGAGCCGAGGATCGCGACCACATCACGATCCTGAACATCGACCCTGCGAGCTCCGGCTATCTCGGCTATCGGACCGAGCCTTTGAGATCGAGCTTCGTTCGGTCGGTCCTGGTTGCCGCCGACGACAGCTACGCAGTAGCGGTGCTCACCCCGGGTGGCAACAGCAGCGCCGCCGGTGCGTTCGCCGTGATCCCGGTGATCGAGGATCTCGCGATTCGAATCGAGCCGACGGAGGCACCGCCGGTGGCCGTGGCGATCGGTCCTGCACCGACGACCATGGCGGCCGTGACGACGAGCAGTTCGAACGGTGCCGGGCACTTTACCTACTTCGTCCGTCTTCCGGATCCCGTGATCAACAAGGTCGAGCTGCTCAGCTTGCCGCTGGCTACCGGCATCGTCGCCACCGACGAGATCGAGGCGGCCTATGTCGCGCAGAGCCACCCCGAGGGAAGGCTCACCTTCATCGAGCCGGATCCGGAAACCCAGAACGTCATCGTGCACGATCTGACGGGGTTCGAGCAGGGTCGCTTGACCGCTATCGGGAGGCAGTAGCATGTCGATTCGAGCCAGACAGGGGGTCATGGGCACGCATCCGCTCAAGGGGTTGGCGGCGGGCGCGCTGGCGGTGTTGATCGTCAGCTGCGGCTCCGAGTCCGACGCCGGGGAAGGCGACGACGACGACGACTACGCCTACGGTCCCCAGACCGACACATCGACGGGAGTCTCCTCGGGCGGCACCGCAAGCAGCTATTTGCCAGGGGCCGGTGCCGCGATGAGCCCGACGGCCACCGGCGGCGCGTACGTCATCGGCTATGCTGGTGGATCTGGCGGATACGACCAGACGGTGGATGCCGGTCCGCCCCCGCCCCCCGAAGAGGAGGTCGAGAGCGCCTACCGCGCTCCCGTGGCAACGGGCAGCTACCTCTGGACCGCGAACCCGAGCAGCGGCTACGTCGCCGTCATCGACGTGTCCTCGCCCGCGCTTGAAATCCAGACCCTGGAGGCGGGCAACGCGCCCACCTATCTGGTGGCCGTCTCGAACCCCGAGGATCCGAACGACAACGCGGCGCTGGTCCTGAACGTGCTCAGCGACGATGCCACGCTGCTCCGAATGGGAAGCGACCCGGTCACGTTCTCGACTCACCAGGGCGCCAACTCCCTCGAAGTGAGCCCGAGCGGAGCCTGGGCGGTGGCCTGGACGGATGCCCGGGTGGTCGAGGATCCCGATCCGCTCGACACGTTTCAGGAGGTCACGGTCCTCCCCTTGGAGGGTGGGGCTGAGAAGCGCCTGAGCGTGGGGGTCCGGCCGATCAGCGTGGCCTTCGACGGGGCCGAGACCCGCGCGTTCGTGGTCACGGAAGAAGGCATCACCACCATCGATCTTAGCGGTCCGAACGTGGTCGGGCACTTCGAGGTAACCGACGATCCCCTCGACGATCCGGCCCTGCGCGACGTCACGATCACGCCGGATGGCGCCTGGGCGCTGGTACGCGTCGACGACAGCCCCAGCGTCGGGATCGTGTCGCTGACCGACGGCGAACGGACGGTCTTCACGTTCCCCGACACCGTGACCGATCTCGATCTGAGCCGAGACGGTACCCTGGCTGTCGCCGTGCTCGCTCCGCCGACAGGGCAGCCGTACTCGGGGTTCGCGCTCCTGCCGATCCCGGAGTCGGTCACCGACCCACCCGAGGTCGCGGAGAGGATTTCGGCTCGGTTCGGCAGCGTCTCCGTTTCCGACGACGCAAGCGTGGCCCTGCTCTACACCACGGTGCAGCAAGAGTACGGAGAGGCCGCCGAACGGGTCACGATCCTCGAGACCCAGGGGACCGAGGGAACGGAGCACCGGATCGAGGAGGTGAGAGCGCCGGTACGGGCGGTGTTCCCGTCGCCCGACGCGTCCAGCGCGATCGTGCTCCAGGAGCCGCCGGCGGACAGCACGCGGGCCGGAGCCTTCAGCATCGTCCCGGTCGCAGCCGACATCCGGCCGACGCTGGTGGCAACCGAAGCGCGGCCGCACGCCGTGGCGATCACCCCGGACGGCTCGCACGCCCTGGTCACGGTCCGTGACGATGACAAGGCCGTGTTCGGGGTCCACCTCGTGGAGCTCGCCACCCGCCGCCAGGACTTCATCGAATTGGCGAGCGCCCCGCTGGCGACGGGAATCGTCGCCGCCGAGAACAAGGGTTACGTTGCGCAAGAGCACCCGGAAGGTCGGATCACGATCATCGACTTCGACGAGCCAGGTGGGTCGCCACGCACGGTGACGGGGTTCGAGCTGGGTTCGAGAACGGCACGCTGAGAGGGAGCTATGGACAAGATTGGTCGTCTTGTGTGGATCGCAGTTGCGATCACTGCCTGCAAGGACATCGACACCGATTGGGACACACCCGCGGCCGCGGACTACAAGACCGTGGGGCTCAAGGGATCGGTGGCCGTTGTCGATTCCGCTCTGGATCGGTTGGTGATGCTGACGGCACCGACCCAGCACGAGCTCGGGACCGAGGCCATCTCGGTCGGAAAGAACCCGACGCATTGGGTTCCCTCGGCCGACCGGGAGCGGCTGTTCGTGCTCTCGCGCGGTGTGCAGTCGGCCCGGGAGGACATTCCCCCGACCCTGACCGTCGTCGACGGCGGGACCCGTCCCGCGGTGTGCAGCCGGTTCGAGCTCGACAAGCCTTACGAGCAGCTCACCCTGGATCCGGAGCGGCAGTGGGCGGTGATCCACAACGCCGATACCTACGCGGAAAACCCCGACGAGATCCTGTTCGCCCGACTCTCGCCGGAGGCCAACTGCCGACAGCTGAGCGAAGACGAGCGCCAGCGCGAGGTGGTCCAGATCACGCTCGGCGGAGAAGCCATCGACCTCGGAGACGCCCTGCAGCAAGACGCGTTCTCGTTCACCCAAGAGCTCGAATGGCCCGGCGGCGCCCGGCGGATCCTGGTGGTGCGCCGCGCCGAAACCGTACAGCTCGTAGATCTGTCCGAAGTGGTGGACCATCCCGAGCGTGCGCAGCACGTTCTAGAAATGCCCGAGGTTCGGGACAACGAATTCGGGCTGCCGGCGCAGGTGGTCTACCACCCGAGCGTCCCGGACCCGGACGGCAGCCATCACGCGTGGTTGGCGGTGAGGCTCGGCAACGACACCAGCGTGCTCATCTACAAGGTCGAGTCGGCCGCCGAGGACAGCGAAGCCTCGGTGGCCTTCAACAGGAACATCGCGTCCATAGGAGGCACCGCGACGGACATCGAATTCGTGATGACGCCGGAGGGTCTGAAGCTCGCTGTCCTGGTGCCGTCGCGCAGGGAGGCGATCCTGATCGACCCGCATACGATCGTCACCGACTCCATCGACCTGTCCGCCCCGTACGAGCGCCTGGCCCGGATCACCGACGAGGTCACGACGGCGACCGCTCCGGAGGACACGCCGGACGTGGCTCTGTTGTGGGCTTCCGGCCAACCTAGCATCGCATTCTGGACATTGGCGCGGACCAGCACTCGCCCTTGGGGCAGCCTCGACGTTCGCGATACCGAGATCACGGTCGAAAACGCGACCAGCGTCACCGACGATGTGCGTCTCGACCAGCGCAGCCGCTGGCTGTTGCTCGGCTCCGGCGCCTCCGAGTTTCGCGTCCTGGAGCTCTTGGATCGCGACGTGCGCCGCGTCGTCATCGCCAACGACCCCTCCTTCGAGGTGAGTCTGGCCCCGACGGGGGACCGAGTGTGGATCTACAGCCCCGGCAACGCGAGGGAGGTCGCGATGGCCGATCTGAGCGGGGATCTTCTCCGGATCCCCACGCGTCCCGTGTACATCGAGCGGGCCGTGGACACGGTTCTGGACATCGAGCGCGGCGACGGGGGGTACGCTGCACTCGTTCTGCACCGGGGATCGTCGGTGACTCACGGCACTCTTGCCGTCACGCTGTTGGACGCCGAAGAGCCCGAGTCCACCGATTCGCGTTTCTTCTCCGGCTTGCTTTTGGGAGGTGTGAAATGAGCCGCCGCTCGACGATGACGCTGGCCACCGCCGGGATCTGCCTACTGTTGACCGGGTCCGCCCTCGCCCAGCAGCCCAAGACGGCGCCGCCCGAGGCGGCGGCTCGACCTGCGAGCCCGTCCGATCCGGAGCAAACGCCGGCACGAGCTGCTGAGCCCTCGCCGCCACCGGAGACAGAGCCGCCTGGGCCCGCAGACCCGCTCGGAACCTACCAGCGGCACCTGCAGGTGATGGTAGGCGTCCGCACCTCGTACGTTGGGGACAACGACTACCGACTGTTCTCACGAACCGTTACCCGGATCGGCGAGGCGTATCCCGTCGTCCAGCTCAGTCTCGGAGGTGGGGTGACGCTGTGGAGCGAGCAGGAGCTCTCGCTCCTGGTTCTCGGGCTCTGGGACTACGGCGGCAGCTCCGCCGAGCTGCGGGGTGAGAAGACGGACGTCGACATCCATCGGCTCGCGGTAGGGGCCGAGGTGCGCCACCATTTCTTCCCCCGGCTCTACGCGATGGGGCGTCTGGCGCCGGCGGCGGTGAACACCCGGGCATCGCTCCAGGATTCTGCTTCGAGCACCACCCTGTACAGCCGCCGCTGGAGCTTTGGGTTCGATGCGTCCCTTGGGGCCGGATTCGAGCTCTACGGCAAACCCGCGGCAGCCTCGAGGATGCCGCGCTTCTGGCTCCTTGCCGAAGCTGGCTACGGGTACATGACCCCGTGCGACCTGAGGTTCAGTCCCGATGACGAGGACGATGGCGCGCCGCAACGCATCGGCGAGACCTCTCTCGGAGAGCTCGCGATCAGGGGCCCGATGTTCCGGATCTCCGGCGCGATCACCTTCTTCTGACGACGGTTGACCTCCCGAGCGCCGCCAGGCTATGGGTACGAACCCTACGAGCGGCGCCCGATGGCTCGGTCCCGTCCCTCACTGACCCCCGAGGCCCATGGCCACGACGATCGCTAGTCGGCACGCCTGGCGCGATGCCCTGACGTCCGAGCGCGTCATCGTTGCTGCGGGCGCTTTGGTGTTTGTCGCCTGGTCTGTCGCATTCATCTACCGCTCCAGCGTCGTCGTCAACGGGACCCGGTACTTCCTGTTGTTCGATGACGCCATGGTGGCGATGACGCATGCGCAGAACTTCGTCGACGGTTACGGGTTGACGTGGTCGCGCTTCGGAAAGCCCGTCGAGGGGTTCACCTGTCCCTTGTGGACCTGGCTGATGATCCCGATTCACTGGCTGCCGCTGTCCGACGCCACGCGGCCGCTCTTGGTCCAGTGCCTCGGGCTGGGATGCCTCCTCGGCAACCTTGCCGTCGTTCGCGCCATCGCGCGGGAAGTGGCTCCGAGCTCGCCGGCGGTCGGAGCCGCAGCGTTCCTGCTCACCGCGATGTACTACCCGTTGGCCTTCTGGTCGCTGATGGGGCTGGACACGAGCCTCGGAACTCTGCTCACCAGCAGCGCCGTGCTCCTCACGCTACGCGCCAGGGGCACGGGCAGCGAACGTCTCGGCCTGCTATGTGCGGTGCTGACTCTGGCCCTCCTGCTCAGGCTCGACCTGGTGACCGTCGTTCTTGCCTGCGTGGTGGCGTTGGCGCGGCGGGGAAGCCTGCGCATACGCTCGGTTGGCCGTTGGGGGCCGCCGGCTCTGGCCGGCGTCGTGGCCGTGGGAACCTACTTTGCGTTTCGAGTCTGGTACTACGGCTACCCTCTACCCAACACGTACTATCTGAAGATGACGGGCGTGCCGCTCGTTGTCCGCGTCACTCGCGGCCTTCTGGTCTTGTTCGACTTCATCCGCCCACAGGCGGCGGTGTGGCTGATGGTCCTCTGGGCCAGCGTCCGCCGGGCGCGCCATCACTCGGGATTCCGGCTCCTGCTTGCGGTCTTCGGGCTTCGCGTCGCGTTTTCGGTCTATGTCGGGGGCGACGTCTGGGAGGACGCCTTGCCCGGTGCGAACCGTTTCATCGCCACGGCGATGCCCCTGTACTTCGTCCTGCTCGCGGCCCTCGTTCACGAAGGGTACGAGTGGCTCGCCGAACGCGGGACGGGTCTGAGCAAAGACTGGATCTATGCCGTTACCCTCCTGCTCGGCGTGGCGCACAACGAAGTGCTGGAGCCAATGACCGGCATGAAGCGGATGAGGCAGGCTGTGCACATCGATCTGCCGCCCTACACCCAGGAATCGAAGGTGATGCTCAAGAACGCGCTGAAGCTGCGCAACAACCTCGACCGGCGTGCGCGGGTCGCCGTGGTCGGGGCGGGCATCTCCGCGTACTACACTCGGTTTCGGATGGTCGACACGCTCGGGTACAACGACGACGTGATCGCGCACGGCCCGGCCAAGAGCGCCCCCAACCGGGTAGAGAACGCAGAAGCCTTCCTTCCAGGGCACATGAAGTACGACTTCGACCACACCATCGGGCGGCTCCGCCCCGACGTCGTCTACGGACTGTGGAAGCGTGCCCGCGACGAACACGCGGAGGCGCTCTCGACCCACGGCTACGTGGCGTTCGAGGACACCTGGGTTCGGTGCGACTCGCCGTACGTGAAGCGGATGCTCGGCAAGCTTACGAAAGAGCGACGCGGCACCGTCAGTCCGTGTCCGATCGAGTGAGTGGGTTCGCCGCTGCTCGCAGCGTCTTCCGGTGGCCCCCAGTCCTCTGTGCTACTAACGTCGAGGATCTGCGCGGGGCGCGAAGATTTTCTGGGCGGCCATTTTGCTGAGAGATTCAGTATTTGCGTGATGGGCAGCGAGTAGAGCGGAGGCGACCCGGTGACCCTTGAGGGTAGGCATGTAGCGGTGGGACTTGGGGCGCTTGGCGACCAGGCCATGGGCCCGCAGCAATCGGATCTTGCGGGTGATGGCGGC
>JAFGBI010000367.1 GCA_016933275.1 Polyangiaceae bacterium
CACCTCGCCGCAGAGCTCGCCGTCGAAGGCGAGGCGCGCGCGCAGCTCGAACGGGAGCGTGAGCACGAGCTGGCGCAGCGGCGCGCGCGGGGGGATGACGTGATCGACCAGATTGAACGCCGTGGACGCCATCCGTCGGCCCAGGCAGCGAGCTCGCTCGCCTGGGCCACGACGTGACCGTCTTCGAGGCATTGCACCGTCCGGGTGGCGTGCTGGTCTACGGGATCCCCGAGTTTCGGCTGCCGAAGGCGATCGTCGACCAGGAGGTCGCGAAGCTCGTCGAGCTCGGGGTGCGCGTCGAGTGCAACGTGGTCATCGGCCAGACCTACACCATCGGACAGCTCATGGCCGACGAAGGCTTCGACGCCGTGTTTATCGCGAACGGCGCCGGCCTGCCGCGGTTCCAGGGGATCCCCGGGGAGCACCTGAAGGGCGTCTACTCCGCGAACGAGTACCTCACGCGCGTCAACCTCATGGGCGCCTACCAGGGTGAGGACGCGGCGACACCCGTGCTCCGGGGACGGGGGGTCGTCGTGGTCGGCGGCGGGAACACGGCGATGGACGCGGTCCGCACCGGGCGTCGTCTCGGCACGGATCCGTCGACCCTGGTCTACCGCCGCTCCGAGGCGGAGATGCCCGCGCGCGTCGAGGAGGTGCACCACGCGCGCGAGGAGGGGATCGCGTTCCGGATGCTCACCAACCCGATCGAGGTGCTCGGCGACGAGAAGGGCTGGGTGCGGGCGGTGCGGTGCCAGCTCATGGCGCTCGGGGAGCCCGATGCCTCGGGCCGGCGCAGCCCGGTTCCCGTACCGGGCAGCGAGTTCGAGATCGAGTGTCAGGTCTTCGTGGAGGCGGTGGGGACGCGCGCGAACCCGCTGCTCACCCAGTCGACGCCGGAGCTCGCGCTCGACCGCTGGGGTCAGATCAAGGCGGACGAGCGCGGCATGACCAACCTCCCGGTGTCTTCGCCGGCGGCGACATCGTCCGCGGCGGCGCCACGGTCATCCTCGCCATGGGTGACGGCAAGCGCGCCGCCGCCGCGATCCACGAGTGGCTCGGCCGCGGTGGCGCGTGAGGAGGCGGGCGATCGGGCGCTGACGCGGGCGCCTATAGGCACCCACCGACTTCGGTGAACGCGCAACCGAGCCCGAGGGCGCAGCTCGGCCGCCAGTTGGCGGAATTTGCGAGCGCGTTGCTGATGCAGGGAACGAGGCTCTCGGGTTCCACCACGAAGTCCGCGGCGCACCCGGCTTCGAAGCTGACGGAGAGCCGACTCGTGCGGCAGCCGAGCTCCGCCGCGAGCGCGCAATCCGAGAGGATCGACGTCATGACGTGGTCCAGCGCGTCCTGCGCGGTTTCGTCGAAGCCGACGTTGCACTGGTTGGCGCTGCTGAGTTGGCAGCCGTCGGCATTCTCCACTGGTTGCGGCACGCCCTCGGGTGGACGACAACTCGTCTCCGGGCGCGCACAGGACACCCAAAGCGGCCCCTCCCAGCCGGAGTACGAGTCGGGAGTCTCCTCACCGTCGAGCGTCCCGAAGAGCGAGCAGGTCCACATCTCCGCGGCGTCCGGGATGCTCTGATTCGCATACACGCAGCGGGTCCCCAGCAGCGAGCGATCGCAGCGCTGCTCTGGACCCGTGAGCGCGGTCGCCGGGCAGGGCGAATCCGCGTCACCGGGATAGAACGTGGGGGCAGACGGGAAGATGATGCGACAGTTGCTCGGCACGTTCGCGGCTCCGCCCGTCGGATCGGGTTGCCCGTCTTCCCCGCCTCCACCCGTGGTGCCGCCGGTACCGGGATTGCCCGCGGAGCCGAGGTTGTCGCCGGGGACGGAGCCGGTCGCCGTGTCTTCGTTCGTCGAGCCTCCAAGACGGTGGTCGTCGTCAACGCAACCGAACGCGACCAACGCCGCGAACAGCGAGACGAAGTGAGTGGGGATCCGAAACGGGCCTGCTGATGCGTGCGTCATATCCCCTCTATGTGCGGAGGCGTGAAATCGGATCACGGACTCGGCGGGTCGTCGAGTAGTGCGCGCAGGGCGTCTGCCGCGCGGGAGCCGGGCGCCGCCGTGAGGATCGGCTGCGCCTCGCGCTCCGCGGCCGCGCGTTGACCTTGCGCCAGCAGCGCTTGCACGCGCAGGATGATGCTCTCGGGGTGGAGCGCACCGCTGGAGAACTCGGCCCGGTGGCGATCCAGCAGGGTCAGGGCCTCCGCCGCTCGCCCCTGGGCGAGGGCACGCCGCGCAGCGTCGATCATCGCGACCTCTCGTTCGAGTCGCTGGGTCGCGGCGGCGGCACGACGGGGTGCCGCGCTGGTGTCGCTTCCCGCGGCGGGCTCGAGGCTCGCGAATGCCGCAGTCGGCGGCGGCTCGGCGACACCCGCCGTCATCGGGGGCGGAGGCTCCAGCTCGGCGCGCCTCGGGTCGTCTGTTGTCGTCTCCGTGACGTGAGCGGGGTTTCGAGAACCGGGATCGGCGGTGACGACCTGATGACTCGCGGCGGCGACGCGGCCCGGACCACCGGGCAACTCGCGGCGCGGCGCGGGGAGCGCTGACGCGGCCGCACCCTCGCGTCCCGGTGCCAGCGCCTCCGCGGCTCCGGGTGCTCGCGCGGAGTCGACGACGCCCAACGCCGACCCGCCACCCGGCGGGACCGCTCCGCGCTCAAGCCGACCGGCGATACCGACGAGGCCGAGGGCCACGCCGCTCGCCACCACCACGGAGACAGCCGCGAGCTTCGTCGCGCTCGCGGCGCCGAGGGCACCGAAGCAGGTCCCCGCGCCACCCGCTCCCGAGGCCGCAAAGGCGGTCTTGCTCACGGCCGCAATCGCTAACGCGGGCAAGGCGATCCCCACGGCAGCCGCGACCTTCGCGGGCGTGTCGGAGGGGGCTTCATCACTCCCGGCCGAGCGCAGCACGGCGCGCACCACCTCATCGTCCGTCGAATCAAGGAGTCGGAGCGGATCGGTCATCGCACTTTGCCTCCTTGGCGGACTGCTCCGAGCTTGGCGCAGGCCGCCTGGAACACCTCACGCGCCCGGTGCAGTCGGGACGCGACGGTCCCCGCGGGAAGCCCGAGGATCCGCACGAGCTCGCTGCGCGTGAACTCCTCGAGCTCGAACAGCACGAAGACCTCGCGGAGCTCGTCGGGCATGTCGTCGAGCACGCGCTGCAGGAGCGCTCGCATGCGGCTGCTGTCCGCGAGATCGTCCGGTAGGAGCCCCCCGGTTGGAGCGGCTGCCTCGAACTCCTCGAGGGGCTGCTCGCGGCGGGCTCGCTGGGCTCTGCGGTAGTTCGCCGCGACGCGGACGGCGGTTGCGTGCAGAAAGGCACGCTCACTGCCCGGGGTGACGTCATCGAGACGGCGCGCCGCGACGATGAAGACCTCCTGGGTGGCGTCGTCGAGCGCGTCCGGAGCCACCCCCAGCCGCAGCAGCGCGCGCCAGACCCGGCGTGACTCGTCCTCAACCAACGCCGTCAACCGCTCCGTGCCTCGCAATGGTTTGGCAACCGGGACCGAGAGACGAAGGAGCTGCAGGATCATCCCGTAAGGCCTTCATGTCGGCACGAGCGAATTCGGATCACGGGATCCGGACGACAAGCCCGACCCTGGCGGAAAAGCCCGGGTGGTCCCCGGCGCTGAACGCCGAAACCCGGCCGTCGGGGGTATCGAAGTAGAAGTCGTCGCGGCGCAGGGGGAGCACAAGGCAGGCCTCGCCTGTCACCGAGAGGGGGCCGAACCACTGAACTTCGCTGATCGCTCCGAGGTCGATCGCCCTCCAGGGCACAATGGCTTCATTGGGGTCGTCGGTTCGATCACCCCACCCCGTCAGTTGTCCTAGTTCGACGCCTGCCATGGGCCGCAGCGACAGAGCCCCGCGGCTCGGCCATCGGACCGGGCTCGCGAGCAGCCGGATGGCCCACCACCGGAACGCCGCTTCTCCCGCCTCCTTGGACACGTGTGAGGTGCCTCGGGTCAGCGCGCTCACCCGGAGCTCTGGCGCCCACTGGGTTTCGGACCGATAGCTCACCGCGATGTCGCCACCAGGCCCGAGCGGCATCGTTGGTCCCGTGGCGCTATTGATCCCAACCGTCGTGCCGAAGCCGAGTAGAAAGGGGCTTTCTGCGCCGGTGTGGCGCGGTCGGTCGTCGGCCGGCGGCGGGTTCGCGGCCGGCGCTCGGCCCGCGTGAGGGGCCGGCGTCACCGCTTCCACCCGTTGCTCGGCGAGGATGGCGGCGATGAGCGCCAGCGCGTCCACCACCCCCGCGCAGGTGTCGCCGCTCACCACGCGCTCGGTCAGGTGTCCATCGGGTTCGGCGATGCGGAGGCGTCCATCGTAGCCGGAGCCCGCCGCGCCCGCGGCCACCGTGTAGCGGATGAATGGCTCCGCCCCGATCGCGGGCCGGAGATGCGGGGAACGCTCGCGCAAGCGGTTCGCAAAGGACTCGACCTCGGGGCAGGTCGAGGACGGGTCGATGGACACGACGAAGGGCTGCGGCGAAGGAGCCGCGGATGCCCCGCGGAAGAGCGCCAGCGCCGCGGCGAACCCAGCAATCGAAACCGTGCGCATGAGAGCCGCTCGGCCGACAACATACACGAAGACCCGCGGCCGCCACCAACCCCCCGAAAGGTGACCCAAGGATCGGAGCTCGGGTCCGTTCCTGGACGCGCGGGTCGCGGCGTTGCGCGGTTTCGCGCGAGCGGGCAGCATGGTGATGTCCCTCGCTGCCACGCGGAGCGCGCCGGATGTCGGACCGTCACAACTTCTTCGAGCTCCCCCACAAGCCCTTCCGCCTGATGTGGATGGAGCTCGTCGGGGCGATCGGCGCCATCAACCCGCGCGACGAAGCCGCGCTGGCCCGGCTCGAGGCCCGAGTGGAGTTCGCGACGGACGTGTACGCCGAGCACAACCGCGACGAGAGCGAGTGGTATGGGCCGCGCTTGCGTGAGCTTCACGCCGAGCTCGCCGCCCGCTGGCTCGCCGATCACGAGGATCACTTGCGGCTGCTCGCGAGCCTCGGCGGGCGTACGCGCGCGGTTCGTGCCGAGCTCGCTGTCGCGGCGCGCCGGGACCTGCTCGCCGACCTCTACCGGTTCTTCTGTGAGTTCGTCGCGGATGACCTCGCTCACATGTCCCTCGAGGAGGGCCAGATCATGTTCGCCTTCCAGGCCGCGTACGACGACGACCGGCTCCACGAGCTCGAAGCCGCGTTCATCGCCGAACGGGTTTCCCCGGACGCGATGCAGCGCCTGACGCCGCTGTACCTCCGCGCCTGCAACGTCGACGAGCGTGCCGTGGTCTTCGCCTGGTTGCAGCGTCGGACGCCAGCGGACATTTTCGACGACCTGATGGGCGGGGTCGTGGCGAACGTCGTCCCCGCCGGAGAGCTCGCCGAGATCCGCGCTCGCCTCGGGTTCGTGGCGGCATAGAGAGACACCCGGTTCGCCGCTTCGACGGCGGCGGAACCGCGGCCGAATCGCCGCAGAACCGCGGCGAACCGGCGCTCATCCCGAATTCGGACGGCACTCGACCGCTCTCCGAGCGGGCAGCGGGCGGCGTCGTGCGGACGGTCGGGTTGTCCCGGAGAGCGCGAGCGCGCGCGTAGGTGGGATGAACGCCGATCCGACGCCGAGCCGATGGCGGTCGGGGGGCCTTGGGTGGGGCGTGGTCCAGGCGCAGCGGAC
>JAFGBI010000368.1 GCA_016933275.1 Polyangiaceae bacterium
ACGCGGCGGCGCCTTGGATCACGAAAGCGTCGACTGGTGGATCACTGGTTGGGCGCCGCTGAGGCACGGCGGGGTCCAGTCGCCGTTCACGGAGCACACGCCGTGCGCCTACCTGCGAGGATGTTTCGCCAGAATCTGGAACCGCACCGCCGACGGCAATGGGCGATTCCGGTCCCCGTTCGCTTCACGTATTCTCCGCAGTCGACGCACGAACGACGTGGAACGGATGGCGACTCCACCCAGGGTGTTCATCGGTGACGGGCACGATGCGGAGGAACCCGCTTATTTCGTGGAAATGGCGTGCGATGACGCCGAAGGGGAGCCCAGCCCATGACCCACGATGTCTTCCTGAGCCACAACAGCCGCGACAAGCCGGCCGTGCGCGAGCTCAAACGGGAGCTCGAAGCCCGTGGGATCTCCGTGTGGCTCGACAAGAAGGAGCTACGGCCGGGCGATCGATGGCTGTCGGCGCTCGACGCGGCAATCAAGGACTCCAAGACGGTCGCCGTGCTGGTCGGCGCGAGTGGTGTGGGACCATGGCAAGACGAGGAGATGGACGCCGCGTTGCAGCTCGCGGTACGCAAGGGCCATCGAGTGATCCCCGTACTTCTGGCGGGTGCGCCAGAGAGTCCCGAGCTTCCCCTCTTCCTGAAGGGTCGTACGTGGGTTGACCTCCGCGCAGGCCTCACGGGCGCAGGGCTCGACCAGCTAGTCTTCGGCGTCACGGGCAACCACCCGCGGAGCGACCCCACCGCCGTACCGCCGCCCGCGCGCTCCTCCACTCCGCACGCGGGTCCCCCCTGCCGCGTCAGCCCCCCTCGCCTCCCCCGCGTCACCGCCTCGAAGCTCGTCGGCCGCGACCAGGAGCTCGCGCGCCTGCACTCGCTGCTCGACGCCGCGCTCGCGGAGCACACGCCGCGGACCCACGTGGCCACGATGGTCGCCTGGGGCGGCATCGGCAAGACCGCGCTCGTCGCGCACTTCATGGACGAGCTCGCTGCTCGCGGCTGGGCGGGACTCGAGCGGGTCCTCGAGTGGTCCTTCTACAGCCAGGGCACGGGAGAGCAGAGCGGCGCCTCGGCGGACACCTTCGTCAAGGATGCGCTCACCTTCTTCGGCGATGAGAACCTCGCGGAGAGCAGCGCGTCCGCCTGGGACAAGGGCACGCGGCTCGCCACGCTCGTCGCCGGGGGGCGGCACCTGCTCGTCCTCGACGGCCTCGAGCCGCTCCAGCATCCACCGGGGCTGCTGGCGGGAACGCTCAAGAACGGCGCGCTCCAGGCCCTGCTCGTGGGCCTCGCGCGCCAGGCAGGATCGAGCCTCTGCATCGTCACCACCCGCGAGCCCGTCGCCGACCTCCGGCGCTTCCACTCCACCACCGTCGCGGAGTGCCACCTCGAAGCGCTCTCCGCCGTCGCCGGTGCCAAGCTCCTCCGGCAGCTCGGCGTTAAGGGCTCGGCCGCGGAGCTCGAAGCGCTGAGTCGCGACGTCCAGGGCCACGCGCTCACCCTCGAGCTCTTCGGGAGCTACCTCGAGCGGGCGCACGGCGGCGACGTTCGGCAGCGCGACCACGTCCACCTCGAGACAGCGGACACGGAGGTGACGGGCGGCCATGCGACTCGCGTGATGGCCGCTTACGAAGCCTGGCTCGCGAGCGGCGGGGAGCGCGGCACGCGCCAACTCGCCCTGCTCCGCCTCATGGGCCTCTTCGATCGCCCCGCTGATCCCGCCTGCCTCCTCGCCCTCCGCCAACCACCCGCCATCCCCGGCCTCACCGGGCCGCTCGCCGGCCTCGCCGACGCCGAGTGGAACGGCACCGTCCACGACCTTGAGCAGGCGGGCCTCGTGAGAACGTCCGTGTACCAGCCGAGCGTGGTGTTCGGATTCAGCAAGGAGCAGTCGGAGCGCCCAAGCGAGGAGCGCGGCGAGCCCACGCGGTTTCACGACCGGAACGCGGTGCGCCTTCTAGGCGCAGCGGTTCTCGACGTGCACCCGCTCGTGCGGGAGCACTTTGGGCGAAAGCTCCGCGAGGAGAGGCCCGAGGCGTTCCGCATGGCACACGCGCGGCTCTTCGAGCACCTCACGGCCTCGGTGCCATACTGGCCCGAGGGCCTCGAGGGGCTCCAGCCGCTGTTCCAGGCCGTGGCGCACGGGTGCCAGGCGGGGCTGCACCGCCGAGCGCTCGACAAGGTGTACAAGGGGCGCATCAGGCGGGGAGACGAGGAGTACAGCGTTCATATGCTCGGAGCGTTCGAGGCAGAGCTCGGGGCGCTTGGATGGTTCTTCGAGACGCCGTGGATGGCGGTGGTCCCGAGACTGGCGCAAGAGAACCAGGCATGGGTACTGGATGGAGCGGCGTTCGCACTTCGCGCGGTGGGGCGCTTGACCGAGGCGCTGGAACCAAGGCAAGTGGGGCTCAAGCTGTTCGCCAGACTCAAGGACTGGAAGAGCGCCGCCATCTCGGCCTGCAACCTGAGCGAACTCGAGCTCACCCTGGGGGACGTCGCTGTCGCCATCGAGGACGCGGCTCGGTCCGTCGAGTATGCGGACCGGAGCCAGGATCGCCGTCAGTTCGTCTCAAGACGTGCGGCACTCGCTGACGCTCTCCACCAGGCGGGCCGGCGCGAGGAAGCATTGGAGCGGTTCCGCGAGGCCGAGGCGATGCAGGGCGTCGAGACGCCCCACTACCCACTGCTCTACGGGCTCCGGGGCTTCTGGTACTGCGATCTTCTCCTTTCCGCCGCCGAGCGCGTTGCGTGGCGAGGCACGGTCGATCGCGAGTCTGCGGCATCATCTCGGATAGTACGGAAACGGGCAATCCGCCTCGCAGAGTGGCGAACGGTGCACGATTCGCTGCTCACGGTCGCATTGGATTGGCTCACCCTGGGCCGCACCGAGCTCTACCAATCCGTTCTCGAGCCGACATCCCGCGACGCCCGCGCCGCCGCGGCCGAGCACCTAAACCAAGCCGTGGATGGCTTCCGCACGACTAGACAACAGGATGACCTCCCCCGCGCCCTCCTCTCCCGCGCCTGGCTCCGCTCCCTCACGAACGACCCCGCCGGCGCCCGCGCGGATCTCGACGAAGCCCGGGACATCGCGGAGCGCGGCTCGATGCGCCTCCACCTCGCGGACGTGCACCTCTACCGCGCCCGGCTCCTCCACGACCGCGCCGCGCTCGCCGAGGCACGGAGGCTCATCGACCAATGCGGCTACGAGCGGCGGCGCGAAGAGCTCGATGATGCGGAGCGCGAAGCGGCGGGGTGGGACGCAGCGTAGGGGCGCATGCGACGGCCCGACAAGGTCACGGTGTACTGGTCCAGGGACCTTCTCTCGAAGAATCTGGGTCATGACACCGCTCTTCGCGCCCCCTTCGACCCGGCACTCGACGTCCACCGCGACGTCGACTCACGGCTCGTCGCGCGCGACG
>JAFGBI010000369.1 GCA_016933275.1 Polyangiaceae bacterium
CGCCGCCGGTGCCGCCGCCGGTGCCGCCGCCGGTGCCGCCGCCGCCGGTGCTACCGCCGCCGGTGCCGCTCGACCCACCGGTGCCGCCCCCCACGCAGGTGCCGTCACGGCAGGATTGCCCCGGGCCGCAAGGCTGCCCGCACCCGCCACAGTTGCCAGCGCTGGTCTGGGTGTTCACGCAGCTCGTCCCGCAGAGGGTGGTCCCCGGCGTGGTGCAGATGCACACGCCGGCCTGGCAGCTCTGGCCAGAACCGCAGGGGCGATCGCATGCGCCGCAGTGCGAGGCGTCGGTCTGGGTGTCCACGCAGCTCGTGTCGCAGAGGACGGTCGTTCCCGCGCAGCCCGTGTTGGTGCAGACGCCCCCGGAGCAGACCATCGGTGCCGTGCAGACGGTGCCGCAGGTGCCACAGTTCTGCCCGTCACCCTGCAGGTTCACGCAGGCCGTGCCGCAGCTCGCGAGCCCGCCCGAGCACACGCAGGTTCCAGCCTGGCACGTGGCCCCGGTGGCGCAGGGCGCGCAGGTGGCGCCGCAGTGAGAGGGATCCGTCTGGGTGTTCACGCAGGCTCCGCCGCAGAGCGATGTCCCCGGCGCGCACCCGCAGATCCCTCCGGAGCAGGACTGTCCCGCCGGGCATGGCTGGTTGCAGGCACCGCAATTCACCGGGTCCGAGGTCGTGTCCACGCAGATCGCGCCGCACATGGTCTGCCCGGGAATCGCGCAGCTGCCGGGGGTCATCGACGGGCCGTTGGTCTCGGGGTCTCCACAGGCTGGCACCAGGAGCGCGAAAAGAGAAACAAGGGCGAAGAGGGGTGAGCGGCGGTGGTGGGTCACTGTTCTCGTTCTCCCGAATCTACGGTTCTTGCCATGCCCAAGCTCGGCGATCGAGGCGAAGGCAGTCGAACGGAGCGATCAGCTCAACGGATAGAGGGGACAGGTGGCCGGATCCACGGTCGGACCGACGGGTTGGATGGTCATGGGCGTCACGGCGGTGGCACCGAGGCCCTCGGCCTGCATCGAGACGCAATACACTGCGCCGTCGTGGGGGCATGGCTGGCAGCTGATGGGGTTGTTGGGGTCGAAGTTCGGCAGGGCCGTGCAGACACTGTCCCCTGAGCTTGCCATGATGCCGGTGAACAGCGGCCAGAGCTCGCGCACATCGATGGTCCCCGAGAAGACCCCCGTAGTGGCCGGGGTGGCCCCATCTGGCAGGATGCCGGTGATCGTCAGGCCATAGACCTTGCCGATCTCGGCTCGGTCGCCGTTCTTGAGGTAGAGCGGGAAATCGATCGGTCCGATCTGCGAGCTCGGGTAGGCCGCGGTGGACATCGAGGTGTCCGTCGTGGGGTTGCACATCTGCTGCGTCAGCTGCTGAGCCTGGCCCGCTTCGGGCACCACGAGCGAGGTTGCGGTCACTGCGAGGTTGCCGCCGGTGAGCGCCCCCATATCGAAGATGAAGGCCGGCACGAAGCCCCCGAGATCCTCACCGAACAACCCGGCGGGCACCGTCCACGCGACCTTCGGAATCGTCAGGGTGTAGGTCTGGTCGACCCACGTGACGTTCGCGGGGGTCTCCTCCTCGTTCTTGCCGTCCCCGCATGCCGTCACCAGTGGAAGTACGGCCAGAAGCAGCATGCCCATTCGTGTCGATGTCCTCGTCATGCCCATTCGCTCGCTCGTCTCGGTGCGGTGGTGGATAGATGCATTCGCCGCCTGGATCCGGCGGCTCAGAGGGGCGCCGAATAGCATGACGAGCGTAGTTCTACCAGCTCCGGTCGTGGGATGCCGCTCGTTTGCGGAGCGTTCTTCGGGCACCCTCGGGGTCGTCTTCTCGACCTTGCTCATGGGGCTCGCGGGCTCGGGCCACCCGTGCTCGACTCGATCGGAACCGCGCTTCGTATCCTGCCGTGACCGCCGACTCTTCCGCTCTGGGCGATTGATTTCGGGGTTGCTTGAATTCCGCACGGACGCCGAACGACTCGGCGTAGACCGCGCCTCGCTTCGCCGCGAGATCGCCCAGCCGCGCTCCCGCGCACGATCAGCCATGTGGTCTTTGTACCCAGGTTGGCGCGGGCGCAGGCAGGAAGCGGGCATTCACGCGAGACCTCGCGGAAGACGTCTGTCTTCTCAGTCAGGACCCCGGCCGGTGCGCTCGCGATCGGACCCGCGGTCCTTTCTCGGGCCGCGCCACCTAGAGCACCGACCAGGTTGCCGACAGCAACGGCAGCGCCGGAAACGCACCTGTGCGAGGCGAGGACGGTTTCCAGCGCTGCCTCTGGAGAGGTCTGCCGCCGGTTCGGTGCTCTAGGTTGTTGACTTGAGGCAGCAATCAACCTGATTGCTGCTCAAGGGACGGCCTGCCACGTTGCCGTCACCGATTCGGTGAGCCAACAACTTTCTACGAGGCGGGTGTGAGACTCTGAGGGGTCGTGCTGCCGCGCCAATCCACCGGACGACGTCTCTCGCGTGATTGGTCTGCGCATGGGCGCGACTCGTGGGGATGCGCACGGAATCGCGGGGTTCGGCGGGGGAGGACGAGGGTGTCCCCTTCCGTGGCGAATCGATGGCGACCAGCGTTCACTTTGACTTCAGAGTCGCCTTGATCTACGGAACCGCCCATGAGTCTCCTGGAGGATCGCGGACGTCGTTCTTGGTTGCGGATGCGCGTGGCGAGCACCCACGCGTCGTCGATGGGACTGGACCTCTTGACGACGGGCCTGCTGGCGGGCGGAATCTGCCTGCTGCCGGCCTGCGGGGACGGGGGAGACAACGATGACACGACGACGGCGGTGACCGCGGTCCTGCTCGACGCGAACAACTACTCGTCCACGACGAGCCTCGCACAGATGGCTGCGGCCACCGAGACGGCACCCGGCGACATCCAGATCTGCTGGACCGACGTGGCCCAGGACATGCTTTGCCATGACATCGCGGATCCGGCGGCGGTCATCAAGACCGTCTCCTTGCTTCGGTTCGAGAATCAGAGCGAGGCCGACCTGAAGTTGGCGCTCGCGGAGGGCACGATCGAGGGGTCGGACGTGAACCTCATCATGCAATACTTCACCTCGGGCAGCCCGGGAGCGACCTGCATCCAGGCCTCGCAGCTCGACGTGTTCGGGAACCCGATCGACATCGCCCAAGAGTATGCGGCCACCACCGCGGCCAACTACACGTACCTGCTCCGGGTCGCCGACAGCGAATCGCTCGGGGTCGGGACGCGGTCGATGATGTTCGTGAAGCCGACGACCGGGTCGGCTGTCACGACGGTCAACATCGGGTCGGCCTGCGGCATCCTCGATTTCGGCGCGACGCTCGCGGCGGACGCACCGGTGTCGGTTCCCGCCGCCGGCCCGTGGGTGCTCGGCTGGGGTGATCTGACCAAGAACGGACAGGGCGGCGATCTCAAGCCGAGCGCCATCAGCAGCGTCCTCGTCGGCCAGTTCGAGACGATGAGCCTCCAGGAGATCCAGGACGACATCATGGATCTCGAGCTCAACGCCACCCACCTCTGGGAGTTCGACCTGACTCAGGACATGATCAGGGGAAGAACG
The DNA here is from genome assembly GCA_016933275.1 of Polyangiaceae bacterium. Lineage (GTDB taxonomy): Bacteria > Myxococcota_A > Polyangia > Polyangiales > Polyangiaceae > JAFGBI01. The sequence goes on from JAFGBI010000369.1 coordinate 3,550, forward strand.
GCCGACCTCGCCCTGGCCACCGAGCGCGGTACGGGTACGGCGTTCCCCGGCTTCGGCGGGGCGGGCGTTTGGCTGGTCGCGTTGATGTGTGCGTCCTGCACCAGTCCAGCGCCGGTCGTGCTCGCCGTCCTCCAGCCCACGCCCTGATCGAGGGGTCGTGCAACGATCCTCGGTACTTCTGGCGCTTGCGCTCCTCGCCGTCGCCCCCGCTGCGCGTGCGGGCGGGGGGTACTTTTCGGGTCACAAGAGCGCTCGGGTCACGGGGCGGGGCGGGGCGTTCACTGCCAAGGCCGATGACCTCTCGGCGGTCCTCTATAACCCTGCCGGTCTCGGTCACCTCGACGAGCCCACGCTCCAGGTCGGGAATCGATTCACCTACAACGCGCAGGAGTACACGCGCGCCCCGACGCTCGACGAGGGGCTCCCCGACACGCCGCTCACCACCTTCGAGCCGGTCGAGAACGAGACCCCCTGGCAGGTGATCGAGCCGTTCATCGGGTTTGGTACCCACCTCGGGCTCGAAGACTGGACCTTCTCCCTCGCCGCCTTCGCACCCCCTGGGATCGGCCGCGAGCGCTTCCGGCTCGCCGGCGGCCAGCGATATATGATGGTGCGCCGCAACACCCAGATCCTTTCCTACGCTCTGAGCGCGGCCTGGCACCAGAGTGACCGTTTCGGTGTCGGCCTGAGCTTCCATTGGATCGACGTGTCGAAGCTCGAGTACTCCCTCGTGCTCGACGGGCGTACCCTGAGCGGTCCCCTCGCCTATCCGGTGAGCAGTCCCTTCGACATCCGCGCGAAGATCAGCGGTGTCGACCATTTCACCCCGAACGCGGTCCTCGGCGCCTGGTTTCGGCCGGTGCGGTCGCTGGAGATCGGCCTCGCCGCGCAGGTGATCCCGGCCACCATCCGCACCAAGAGCACGCTCGACGTCACGGCCTTGGGCGAGGAGCTCATCAGGAGCGTCGGCACCTCGGACATCACCCTCAGCCGGGACGGCGAGGTCGCGGACGACGTCACCCTCACCCTTCCTCTGCCGCTCACCGCGCGCGCTGGGGTGCGGTATTTCCAGACCAAGGGCGAAGTCGAATCGTTCGATGTGGAGCTCGACCTCGTCTACGAATCCTGGTCCTTCGTGGACCACTTCGAGCTCGATAGCCACGGGATCGTGGCCGAGCTGGGGGACACGGGGTCGATCGACGTTGGGGTGATCGAGATCGAGAAGAACTGGCGTGACACCGTCTCCGTCCACCTCGGCGGGGACTACGCGCTCCTGCCGAACGCGGTCACCCTGCGGGCGGGTGCGGCCTTCGAGTCGGCCGTCGCCAAGCCCGAATTCGCGCACGTGGACTTCATCACCGGCAGCCAGCTCACCGGGTCCCTCGGTGCCTCGCTCTTCGCGGGCCCGATCGAGGTGGCCGTCGCCTATGGGTACCTCCACCAGCTCACGGTCGACGTGAGCGAGCAGGAGGGGCGCGTGTACCAAGTGGTCCCGGGCAGTCCCTGCGTCGCCCCCTACACCGATCCGTCTACCTGCAACGACGCGTACCTCGGCCAGCCCTCACCCACGGTCAACGGCGGCGAGTATCGGGCCCACAGTCACCTGGCGGCGCTCGACCTTTTGTATCGATTCTGACCGAGGCCCGTCGAACGGGTACACCCCGGTGGTCCCGGACCCGCGCCGGGTCCCCGGGGACGTCTCGCGACGATTTCTGGAGGCTATCAGGGAAGATACGCCGTCGCCCCCCGTACCATCCCGAGAGCGGCGTCAGGGCCAGGAAGCTTGCTGCGATGGTTTCGTACTTTCTCGTCCAGGGTGAAATGCTCGGTGCGACCGTGGTCCAGGCGAGTTGGATCGCGGCATCGCGTCGCGCGGGGGATCGGCGGCACCGCCCGGCGGCTGCGGCCTCCCGGCGGCACCGAGCGGACACCATGCGATCGAGCAGTCCCTGTTTCGCAGGCGAGCCCGATAACACCTGGCGCTCATCGTCGATCGAGGTAGCATCCTGGGGGCCACGTTCCCGCCCCTTTTGGGGAGAATCCAGGTCGGAGGCATAGATGAGTTCGAAGCGGTTCTTCTTTCGCACGTTGCTCGTGTGCGGCTTTCTCGCGGGAACGCTCCTCGCCGGGGAGCCGGTCCCCTCGCTCACCGCGGGGGACCTCGCGAAGGGTCCGTTCTCTTCGATGCACATGCTGCTCGAGAAGACTGTCCTGAAGGTAGACGTGCTCACCGTCGACGTGAAGGTCACCAAGAAGACGCAGGACAAGTTCGCGCAGATCGCCACCGGGAAGGGCTACACGCCCGAGCTCGGGAATCAGATCGCAGACATCGCCATCAAGGCGGACGACGCCCTGGTCCAGCTCGAGTTCAAGCGGGACGTGGGGCTCAACATGTGGATCGGCGAGGTACGCCGGAACCTGCAACAGGCCCGCGACGCAGGGCTGATCAGCCCCGACCTCCAGCAGAAGGTGAGCGACTCCTTGCCGAGCTCCTTCAGCGCGTTGAGCGAACGCGGCTACAAGAACGGCGACCGACTCCTCTACCGCGTTCGACCGGACTCCCTCCGCACCGTGGTCGTGGGCCCGGACCATGCCACCGTCCTCCTCGATCGAATCGACAAGGACCCGGGCGCACGCCGGGTGCCCATGGCCTGCTACTTCGCTCCCGCGAGCGATTTCCGCGATCTGCTGCTGAAATCGCTGTTCGGTAGCTGACCTGCCCGTCACATTTCCTCGCGACCAGCCCCGCAATCAACCTTGGAGAACCCGCAATGACCCAACGTCGAATCCTCCGCAACGCGATCCCTTGGGCGTTCGCCGCCGCCGTCGGGCTCGGCCTCCTCGCGACCGCCGATCTAGCCACCGCGGGCGACGACGGTCGGACGATCATGGACAAGGTCGCGACCACCCGGAAGCTTGCCGGATCCGAGGCGGTCGTGAAGATGCGCATCATGGATGGGAGCCAGACCCGCGAGCGCAAGCTCTCGATGGCGACCAAGCTCTTCGACAACGGCAAGACGGAGAAGCGGGTCTACAAGTTCATCGAACCCGTTGACGTCAAGGGTACTAGTATCCTGGTCTTCGACTATCTGAGTCAAGCGGATGATCTCTGGATCTATCTGCCCGCGCTCCGCAAGACCCGACGCATCGTGGGCACCGAGACGTCCAAGGCCTTCATGGGCAGCGAGTTCTCCTACGGCGACCTCAACATTCCCCCGCTCGACAACTACAATTACGCGGTCAAGGGCGAGGAGCAGGCCGGTGGCGAGGCGTGCACCATCGTCGAGTGCACGCCAAAGACGCCGGCGATCGCTCAAGAGGACGGCTACCAGAAGAAGGTCTATTGGGTGAGCAAGGCGACCTATGTGGTCCGCAAGGGGCATCTCTTCGGACTCGATGGCAAGCTGCTCAAGGAGGCGACCTACTCCGACGTCAAGCTCCTCGATCCAGCGAACAAGCGCTACCGGGCGATGAAGATGGAGATGGTCAACAAACAGAACGGGCGGCGATCGGTGTTCGAAACCGAGAAGGTTGCCTTCACGCCGAACACCTCCGACGAGTCGTTCACCACCCGGTTCCTCGAGCGCCAGTGAGCCGTTGGGGCACCCCGGCCTTCGGCGTCGAGCCTGCCGGTTTCGTTTGGCCCGTGTGCTCCTCCGGGGGCACGCGGGCCGAGCTGCATCTGTCGTCGCTGCCGAGGGGCTAGTGATCGCGTCGGCGCGGGGAGATCTGGCGGTTCACGGCTGTCGCGTCGCCGTGAACGGCATCGGCGTCTCGTTGTCCACCGCGAGCCTGCCAGAGGCCGCACCGTCAGCAGTGAGCGTGACGACGAAGGTGGCGTCCTCGACGAGATCGTCGCCTCCCCACGGCAGCTCGGCCAGGAGCGAGGCCGAGGCGGGCGAGCCCACGAGCTCAGCGGCTCCAGAGCGGGCCAGGGTCCCGTCGCCGGTCGCGATCGTCACCACGACGCTCACGATGAGGTCGCCGGCGCAGGGGTCCTCCCACACCGGACCACCCGCGTAGTCCACGTAGAAGTGGAGGTCAGCTGGTTCCGAGGCGACGTCTTCGGTGCCAGTGCACGTCAGCGTGCCCGTGTACGGACCGCCGAGGACTGCGATGACCTGCTCCGCGGTTTCGCCGCGGGCGGAGGGCTCCGCGTAGCCGCGCGGGAGCCAGGTGCAGTCCTCCGAGTCTTCGCTGTCTTCGGAACGGCCGAAGAGACCGCATTCGCCGGTCTGCCCGCCGCAGAACAGGCAGCTCGGCAGGGGCAGCGCGGCTCCGGCCGCGAGCGCGTAGAGCGCCCAGACCAGAAAGCCCCTTGTCCGCGCCACCACCATCGATCCGAATGATGTCGGCGGCCGAGGGGGCCGTCAACGACCAGGGTTCGGAACGGTACGCTCGACTCGCGCCTCGACGTGCACATCCGGTCCATGGCGACCAGGTCGAGGGGTCGCGACCCCGGCTTCGACGCGTGTCATCGATCGGCTAGATATTGCTGCTCCAGAACACCGATCAGGTTGCCATCAGCAACGGTGCTGCTGAGAAAGCACCCATGCCCAGCGAGGGGACGTCTCCAACGGCGCCTCCGCCGTTCTCAGCCCACAGATTCGGCGGAAGAGCCGAAGATTATTCAATGTTCTCGTGGCCATCAGCAATTGGGCGTCAGCGATCGGGGTCTCCACGTTCTACCTGACAGCTGACCGCTGATCGCTGATGGCCTGGCTTGCTTGGTTCCGGCTCCGCCGGCTTGGGTTGTTGATTTGACGCAGCAATCAACCTGATTGCTGCTCTAGGGCTGCCGGGCGGCTGCGAACGGGGTCCGCTGGAGGTTGCCGAACCCGAGCTCCCCGTTGGCGCTGCCGTCCGCGGCGAGCGTCGTCATGATGGTGATCGCATCCTCACGGTCGCTGCCGCTCGACGGGATCGCGGCCATGAGGACCGCGGACGCCGGCGAGCCCGCGAGCGATCCTGAACCCGTGCGCGCCACCGTGCCATCGCTGCTCGCCAAGGCCACGGTGACTGCCACCGTCAAGTCGTGGGAGCAGGAGTTCTCCGTCACCGAACCGCCCGAGTAGTAGACCTCGAACGTGAGTGTGCCCATCACCGCTGGCGTGCTTCGGGTGGCAGGGAGCGGGGCCATGCCCGCGTAGGTGCCGCCGAGGGTGGCCAGCATCTGCTCGGCGGTCTCTCCCCGGTAGGAGATGGCCGTGTAGCCGAGCGGACTCTCCTCGCAGGGTGGTGGCCTCTTGCTGCTGCCGTCCGAGCTGGTGCCGCATTCCCCCGTCTGTCCCCCGCAGAAGAGGCAGCCCGGGAGGAGCGGTGCGCCGCCGACCGCGAGCAGCGCCCACGCGAAGACCCCACGGAGCCTAGGTCGCGCCATTCGCCTCGATGGTGTCGGCTGCAGTGGGCGCCGTCAACGGTCCCGATGCACAAAAAGTGCACCCAGATAGCCCCCCAAGGTGCGAAACTGGTCCATATGGATCACGCCATCCTCTCCGCCGAGCTCGTCCGGGCCCTCCGCGGGCGGCGATCGCAAACTGCATTCAGCCGCCGGCTCGGCTACAAGAGCAACGTCGTCTACCGTTGGGAAGCGGGCCGAGCTTGGCCGACCGCGGCCGCGTTCTTCGCGGCGGCCCGTCGCGTCGGGGTCGATCTCGCGAAGCTCCTCACCCGGTTCTACCGCACCCCGTCGGAGGGGATCGCGCGCCTCGACCTCACCCGCCCCACCGATGTCGCGGCCCTGCTCACGGATCTCCGCGGGTCGACCCCGATCGGGGAACTCGCCCGACGCGCCCACCGTAGCCGGTTCGCGGTTGCGCGGTGGCTGAAGGGGGAGGCGGAGCCGCGGCTCCCGGAGCTCCTGCTCATGGTCGATGTCTCCACGCTGCGGTTGCTCGACTTCGTCGCGGGTCTCGTCGACCCGGCGACCCTCCCCAGCGTGCGGGAGGACTGGCTGGCCCTGGTGCTCGCGCGAGAGGCCGCGTACTCCCATCCCCTCTCGCACGCGGTGCTCCGCGGTCTCGAGCTGGCGGACTACGCTGCGCTCCCAAGGCACGAGCCCGGTTGGTTGGCGCGACGTCTCGGGATCTCTGCCGAGGAGGAGGCGGCCTCCGTCGAACTTCTCTCACGAACGAAGCAGATCCGCCGCCGCCACCGAAAATGGGTGGTGGACGAGGCGCGCATGGTGGACACGCGGAGCGATCCCGCGCGATCACTCCGCGTGAAGGCTTGGTGGACGCGGCTTGCCCTCGATCGGGTCGAAGCTGGCTGCGAGCACACGCTCTCCTACAACCTCTTCAGCGTTTCGGTCGCGGACTACCATCGGATCCAGGAGCTTTACCGCGCGTTCTTCCAGCAGATGCGCGCGGTCATCGCCGAGTCCCAACCGAACGAGCGGGTGGTGCTCTTCAGCACCCTCATGGTTCCGCTCGAGCCCGTCCCCGCGTCCTGAGTTCCGCGCGCCCCGGCGGCCGCCCCGGGCCGCCGAGCTATCCGCCGAGCCCCAGGCGCCGCAGCCGCTCGCCGAGCCGCGCGTCGGCTTCGGCCCGGGCGGCGGTGTAACCTCGCTCGAGCACGCTGCGATGGAAATCGCCACGACGGCCGATGAACTCCCCGCGGAGCATCAGCCAATCGATCGCCGGCGCCACATCACCCATCGTGAGGGCGCGCAGCGGATCGTGCACGGGCCAGAGCGTGGGGTGGTTGGGATCGAGGACGAGGAGGTTCGCGAGGCACCCGGGCTCGATCGCGCCGCAAGGGAGGGCGGGGTGGAGGCGGCCCGGTACGGACCACACGGTGCTCAGGAGCGCCTCGGGATCGCGGAGCTCCGTCCAGGCATCGAAGGCGGACGTGCGGGAGAGGTCGACGGCGGCGGCGTCCGGGAGCGTCCCCGAACCAGCGGCGAAGCGCGCTTCGGCAGCCGAGAACGTCGCCGCGAGCAGGCCCATACCGGAGACGAATCGGAGCTCCTTCTGCACGTTCATCGAGTCGTTGCTCGCCGCGCAGTCGCTGGCCACGAGGAAGGGCACTCGCGCGCCATGCCAGCGCGCGATCGCAGCCGGGAAGCAGAACTCCATCTGCGAGAACGGGCAGAAGCCCAGCGTGTGCCGCTCGGGGTCCAGGTGGAGGAGATCGCGTTCGGTGACGTGGATCCCGTGCACCAGGAGTAGACGTGCGCTGCTCGCCAGGATCCCTTCGCGGTGGAGCCAGCCTAGGGGGGTCGTCCCGTGGCGGTCGAGCGCCCGCCTGAGTTCCTCGCCGGACTGCGCGGCGTGGGCGTGGATCGGAAGATCCCGTGCGGTGGCGAGATCGACCGACCGCCGCCAGAGCTCGAGGGATACCGTGTCCGTGGCGTGGGGGCCCACCGCGGCGACCACGCCGGCGGCTCGAAACCGCGCGCTCTCGTCGATCGCCACGGTGGCATCGAGGGCGGCTTGGTGCCCCCTGCAGCCGGGGCCGGCCAGATCCTGGAGCGTCGGGGCGACGACGCCGGTCACCCCCACGTCACGAAGCGCTTCGGCGACCGCTTCGCCTTGGTAGTAGTGATCGAAGACCGTACCAACACCTGCGAGGAGGCTCTCGTAGGCCCCGAGTCGGGTGAAGGCTCTGACTTCTTCGCCAGTGAGGTCCTGTTCGAGGCGGAAGAAGAGATCCTCGACGACGTTCTTGCGCCGGGCCGCGAGCGAGCCGACGCCGCGGAACGCGGCCATCGCGAGGTGCGTGTGGCCATTCACGAAGGTCGGCGTCACCAGCCGATCCCCGAGATCGAAGGACTTCGATTGCTGGAGGTCGGCGAGGGTTGGGATGGTGGGGCTGTCCCCCTCGCTGACGGCGGCGATGCGCCCTCCGCGGATCTCGACCATTCCCGGAGTTACTCGGAGTGGCTCGGTGAGGCCACCCAGCACGAAGCGGTTTGCGTAGACGTAGGTCGTCTTCTCGGCGGTAGTCACCCTCGGCGGAGTCTATCAGCGCCGGGCACCGGTCGTGTAGCGGGCCGGCGTCGAGGCGGTCATTATCGCCCCGGAACCCACCCCGGGTTTACCACTGCGGGGGACCTGCCACCGGCGAGGCGGGCCACCGCGGGCGGGTGTTTCGTGGTATCCGTGCTCTCTGGAGCCCAGTCTGCGGTCCGCACCTCCTCCTACACCATGAGCGACGGTTGTATCACCCAGCTTGGCCTTGCGATCGTCTACTCGGCCGCAGCGGGGTTGATGGCACTGCTCCATCGCGTCGAGGGGACGCGGCCGATCGCCCTCTGGATGGTCGCCTTCCTGCTCCTCGCCCTGGACGCGGCGTTGAGCGCCCTGGTCATTGCCGGTGGTCTGCCCGAGGTGCTGCGCGGCGCCGCGTGGCTGCTGCTGGCTGCGGGTGCGCTCGTCGGGCTCGTCGGCACGATGACGTTCATCGGACAACGGCCGTCGAGGTGGGTGTATGTGTTTGGCGCGTCCCTCGGGGCGGCGGTGGGTGGGGGTTTGGTCCTCGGTGTCAGCCTGGACCTCCTTCGCGTCGTGGCCTTCGAGGGGATTGCCGTCTTGCTGGCCTGGTTCGGGCTGGTGGCGTTTCGGGCGGGCTTGGAAGGGGGAGCGGGCCGCTGGGTCGGTAGCTCGGCGTTCCTCGGGGCTGCGGTCTACGCCGCGCTCTGGCCGGCCCTGGAGCGGTTGGGGCTGGCTGAGCGGTTCGAGTTCTTCCTCGACACCTCGGTGCTGCTCTGGGGGGCGATGGGGGTGCTCCTGATGCACTACGAGGGGGCTCGGGAACGGGCGTTGCGGCTCGGTGCCCAGGAACTCGAGCTGCGCGAGCGGCTGGCCAGGGCGGAGCGAGTGGAGGCCCTGGGGCGGCTGGCCGCCGGAGTCGCCCACGATTTCAACAACGTGCTGACGGTGATGGTCAATGGATCGGAGGTGGTGTTGCGCCAGCTCCGGGACCGCCCAGAAGCGGCCGCCAAGCTGCGGGTGGTCGTGGACGCGGCTCAAGGTGCCGCCGGGTTCACTCGCCAGCTCTTGGCGCTTGGTCGCCAGAAGCTCCCCGCGCGGAGCCCCACGAGCCTGCATGATGCGCTGGACGTGGCGCTGCGGATCGTGCGTCCTTCACTGCCGTCATCGGTGGCCGTCGTCGTCGCTCGGGATGGCCACGATCCTTGCGTGCTCGCCGCAGAGGGTCAGCTCGAGCAGGTCATCGTCAATCTCGTGTTGAACGCGATCGACGCCATGTCCGGCGGAGGAAACATCGAGATCCGCACCGTGTCCCCACCCGAAGCCACCGAGCGCGTGAGGCTCCTCGTGCGCGACGATGGTGTCGGCATGGACGAGGCGACGCAGTCGCGCATCTTCGATCCCTACGTCACGACCAAGACCTGGGGGCGCGGCTCGGGGCTTGGTTTGAGCACGGTGCACGCGATCGTGACGCAGCTCGATGGGCACATCTCCGTCTCTTCCCGCAGCGGCGTGGGGACCACCTTCACGGTCGAGCTTCCCACGTGCGCCGCTGGTCAGTCGTTGACCGAGGCATAGAGCGACCAGCCGTCCTTCGCGTCGGCTCTCGCGCCGACCACGCGACTCGCCGCAGAACGTTGCCGGGAAGAGGGTCTACCGTTCGTTCGTTCATGGCGGTAGTGTCGGTGGCGCCATGAACCCGGAGCCGAGCCGCAGCCGAGGTCGCCCTGGGTGGGGGTTCGGTGCCAAGACCTTGCTCGCCACGACCCTCTTCGGCGCGAGCGCGGCGGCGGCCTTGGTCCTCGTCAGGGCCTTTGGCCCTCCGCAGCCGGCGGGATCGGCGCCGGTGGCGACCAAGCCATCGGCGGTCCCCACCCCAAGCGTGTCGGCGAGCGCGTCGGCGGCGCCGGCGGTGCCCCTCGATCCCGACTGGACCGCCGAGGACGATGCGCTCGACGCGAACCTCGAGGACCAGCGAGCCGCGCTCTTCCGCAAGCTCCGGAAGTTCCGTGGGCTCAGTGCCGAGCAGGTGGCGGCGATGCGCGCGATCGTGGAGCCCGAGCGCTGGTTCGGGCAGGGGAACCCCAAGCCCACCGCGCATCCGATGACCCGCGCCGAGTGCCGAGCCATCCGGGCCCGCGCGGTTCCACGCGTGCTCGAGGATCGCGTCCGCTGCGGAGCGCGGCACATGGTGCCGATCTACGATTCGACCCGCGGTGAGACGGGACGAGACGCGAAGGTGTGTATCGACCAGTACGAGTTTCCCAACATCCCCTGCGAGTACCCGACCACCTGGGTGCGTGCTCAGGTCGCACAACAGCTCTGCGCCGTGGAGGGCAAGCGTCTGTGCGACGCCCACGAGTGGGAGGGAGCCTGCGCCGGAGCCGTGCTGCCTGCCGAGATAGAGTATGCCTGGGGGCTCCGCCTCGGCGAGGAGATGGAACCGCGCCGGATCGCGCTCCAGTACGACCACAACCAGCGGCGGCAGATCCGATGGGCCTACGGCCAAGAGAAGGATCACACCAAGTGCGCCACCGGCAGCCGCAAGAATCGCGGCTGTGTGACCCCGTCCTGGGAAGAATGCGGGACCAACACCTACCCGGCCGGCGCCTTCCCCGATTGTGTCAGTCCGTTCGGGGCCTACGACCTCCACGGCAACGCGGCCGAGCACATGAACCTGCCCATGGCCGAGCGGGAGCAGGCAAGGTACGGTAGTCCGCTCGGTCAGACCGAGATGAAGGGTAGCTGGTTCATCTTCGCCACCTACGAGGCTCACCTCGACGACTGTCGCTGGCGGGCGCCCGATTGGCATGGTGGGCGCGTGCTCTCTCCGAGCAGCCACATGAACTACCACCTCGGTTTCCGGTGCTGCAAGGATCTGGTGCCGGTGTTGCCGCCCAACGCGGACGCAGGGGTCCCAGGCGCAGCAGCGAGCGCGGCCCGGGTCGATGGTGGACTACGGGCACCGCCGCCGTCCACAGCGCCCGCTCGCGCGCCCGCCGCCATCCCGGTAGCGCCCGAACCCCCGGCGGCGATCCCCGCGGAGCCCGCGGCAGCCACGAGCGTGGCCCCGGAGCTACCGGCCGTCGGGGGGCCGGCGGCCGCAGCAGGCCCGGCCTCCGAGGCATCGATCGTCTCCGAGGTCGCTCCGACCGAGTGAGCGCCCGTGGCAGAGCTCCAGAGCAAGCGCCGCGTTCACCTCCTGGCGGACCAGATGCCGGCGATCGTGCGGAGGCGGCGCGCTTCGCCCATGATCCTTGGGGCCCTCCTGCTCTGGGGACTGGCCATCGGAGCGAGTGCGATCGTCACCACGCCACCCGCGCGCCGTGCCGAATGGTGGAATTGGGGTACGGGTCGGTACCAGGCCTGGTCTCGCCGCTGGTCACGCTTCTCGTTCGTGTCGAACGGGGGCGCTCGCGGAACGCGCGACGAACCCTCGGGGCCCGCCTTCGGTGTCGCGGGGCAGGGGGCGCAGCCGAGCCCCACCGCGACACCGCCTCGAGCGCATGGCGACGAGCAACGTTCATCTCGACCTCCATATCCGGGAGGCGACGCCGGCACGCTGGTCGCGGCGCCCTCCTCCTCGGTAGACGTTGGCGCCCGGGGCTCGCTACCCACGTGCGAAGCTGCGCTCCACGCTCATCGCGAGCGCGCCATGGACGGCGCTGATGCCGGGCTGGCGGTGACCGCGGGGGAATACCATTCGGTCCTTGCCCAGGGCTCGTACCTGGCAGATTGCGCGGGCGCCTACGAGGCGGATGTCTCGCTCTGCGTCGCCGTGCGCGAGGGTCGGGTCGTTGGGGTGAGTGCGCGCACCGAGCCGCCCCAGCCAGAGATCGCGGATTGCCTGCGACGGGTGGTGGCCTCGCTCACCTTGGAGCCCAACGTGGGAATCGACGTCACCGAGGTGAGCTTCGCCGGACGGTAGGTTTCCTCCCTCATTGCTCGGCGAGCCGCCGTCTGGCGCCGGCGACGAGGCGGCGTTCGACTTCGGCCGCAGCGAAGCCGGCCAGAACCTCCCCGTCGATCACGATGGTCGGTATGCCGCCTCGCGGGTTGAGCTGTCGAAGCTTGCGCGCGGCCGCGGCATTCCCCTCGACGTCGATCCCCTCGTATGGGATCTGCCGCGCCTCGAGCCAGGAGCGAGCGTGCCTGCAGTGTGGGCACCAGTCGGTGTAGTAGACGGTGACCGGCACCTCGCGCATGGCGGCGGCGAGGTCGGCGGGCACGTCGCCGGACTCTCCCTCGGTCGGGGAAGTACCGCGGAGTACGGGAAAGCGCGCGGCGGCAGCACGATCGAGGGTCCCGGGTGGGGCGAATGGCCCAAGACCAGCCAGCGAGCGCAGGCCGATCGTGATCACGCTCGCCAGCGTGACGAGGCCCAGCACCAGCGCGTTCGGACCGATCCAGGAGGAGTCAGCGGGCCCTCGACTCGCCCGCGCCACCTGCTCGCCACCGCTCGCCTGCCTTCGCCGGCACAGTACGCAGGTCCCGTTCGGACCGACGGCGAGACCGTGCTCGGGACACCGCATGCGCCGATTCTAGCCCAGGACGTTCGCCAGTGCTCGCCGCGTTGCGCCACGTCAGCGGCGCTGCATCGGCGGGGGCGGCGCCTTCGGTCGGTCCTTCCCGTGGGCGCTGCGCGGCGCCACCAGCGAAAGCTTGATCGACTTGTTCGGCTCCAGCGGGTCGTTGCTCACCAGCACCAGCTTCCCCGGGATGGTCGAGCTCTGGCCTTCAGGCGGTGTGGCCGTGATCTGGACTTCCTGGACGCCATTCTTGTTCGGCCCCAGAAGCTTGGCCGCGAAGGGCCCCTCGAGGACACGGGCCGCAGTGAGCCTAAACTCGGGGCGAGTGCTCCTTACTTGGATCGTTCGCCCCTTGGAATTCGGACGGCTCGTGTACAACGAAACCTGCTCCGGAACCGTGATGTTGCCGCGGATCTGGTAGCTGTAGGGCAGTTCGAGCGAAGGGACCTCGCCGAGCCCGGTGGCAAGCTGGATGGTGCCGTTCTTGGACTCGATGTCCTTGGCCGTGAGCTTCACCCGCACGCCATGCTGCGTGGCCTCGCCGGCTTTCCGCTCGATCATCTCGACCGCGACTCCGGGGGCAGGGCTGCCAGCCACGGACAGCTTGGCCCCGCCGGCGAGTCTGCCGGTCAGCCAAGACTCGACCGTCGGCGTCTCTCCGTGGGCGGCCTGGAGTCGGACGCGGGACGGCGCGAAGGCGAGCAGTGCCTCGACCTCGGCGGTGAATTCCAACCGTGCCGACTTCGTCTCGGGATCGTTCGACGTCACGTTGACGGCTTTCTTGTTCTTTCCCAGCCGCCCCCGAGTGTCGAACTTGACCTCGACCTTCGTGCTACCCCCCGGGGGAACGGACTTCTGTTCGACCACTGCGGCCGTGCAGCCACAGGAGGTCCGGACATCGTCGATCTCCAGGGACTCCCCCCCGGTGTTCTTCACGACGAAGACGTGGGTGAGTTGCTCGCCCTCCAACACTTTGCCAAAGTCGTGGCTCGATGGCTCGACCACGATGTGCGGTGGGCTCGCGAGCGCGGTGGCGGATGGCGCCCCGCCATCGGTCGCGCTGCGCCGGCAGGCGGCAACCGAACCGAGCAGGACCAGGGTGAGGAGGAATACCAGGGCACGTTGCGCAAGGAGGACCATGGGTGGCGATTCTTGCCGCGGCCGGGGCCCCATCACAAGCGAGTCGTTGCCGAGGCGAAAACTCCGCGGCGGCGGCCGTTCTTTGGTTACCGGATAGCAGAACGCCGACGTCTTGGGTCCGTCGGCGTTCAGTGGGTGCGCCGTCGAGCCCCCCCGGCCCCGGTGCACGACTTCATGGTAACGAGTCCCGGTGAGCATTCAATAGTGGAGTTACTCCAACCGAACGACGATTCTCCGTCCCTGCAATCGGGGTCCTCGCATTCGGGTGGCGTGCGGTCCCGTCCGAAGTCGACACCGCCCGCGTGCCGATCACCGCATGGGTCGCGGCGACCCTGGCGGAATCCGGCACATCCGTGCACTTCCGTGCACCACGACGGATTGTGAGTGGACGTTGTTGTCTGGGTCTTCTCTGTGATTGCCGTTCGAACCGCTTCCGGGCAATCCGCCCCCTGCCGCTTGCCACTCTGGAGGACTGGGGGTCGTACTGGCGTTCGCGGAGCACGCTCCCTGGGGCGTCAGACCGAGGCCAGCAGCTGCTGGATCGCAACGCCAATGACCGTCGCGTAGACGAAGCCGAGGAAGATCGGGGTAAGCAGGATGAGCGTCGAGAGGAGGATGCCGGTGCCGACGATCAGGTAGTCAACCCAACTGGGTACCGCGTCGCTTCCCCGGCGGTATTTCTTTATGAGGGCCAGGTTCAGCCGATTGGCTCGGAAGAGGACGTCGAAGACATCTCCGAGCACGGGGAAGAGGCCGACGACGAGATCGATCGCGATGTTCAGCAGTATCCGCCCGAGGATCACCGTCGGCACGCGTTCGCGCAGGGCGAGCAGCAGCAGGGCGATGGAGCCGGTGCCGGTCAGGGCATCCCCGACTCCTGGCACGAACAGACCGACGACCCCGTCGAGCCCAACGCCGAGGCTGGTGCCGGGCACCCGAACGAGGTCATCGAGGAGACGGGTGAGGTGTTCCGCCCAGGGGGGAAGGACGGGGCGAAGCGCTTCGACCACCTGGTGGACCGCGGCTATCTTGGGAGAGTTGGGCTCGGACCGGTCCGGCTCGTGGGTGGGCTCTCGCTCGATGCGCTCGACCATGGCCTCAAGGATAGTCCAGGTGGGTCACGTTTCCCTGGGTCCATGCGACAATGGAACGTGGCTCGCGCGACCCTGACCCTTACCGGTCGGCTCCTCGAAACGTTGCTCCTGGTCGGGGTGATCGGCCTGCTGGCGCCGCCGCCAGCACCATCGGTCGCTGCGCCGGCGGACCCCGCCACGCCGTCGAACCGGGTCCCCGCGGCCGGGTCGGTGAGCGTTTCCGGGACACGGCCCTGGAGCGCCGCCTACCCCAGCATCGGACGGGACATTGGAGGGGGCGCGCCGCTCGTGGTGGATGTCGTGGTCCCACTCTGTGACAACGCCTTGATCCATTGTGGCGCGGACTTCGCGGGACAGCCCGGAAGGCCCAGCACCAACCTCTATTGGGGCGCGATCTTCGGCGCGCGGCGGATGCTCGATCGTCCAAACTCGGGCTGGGCGCGCGTCGCTCTCGACCAGCACGCGGGACCCCTGCTCGAACGCGCCGTCTATCGTCGTGAGGTCGCCGGCGAGCCGTGGGGGATGCCGGCAGGCACCCGCGTCGAGGTGATCGCGGTGCTCGAGGCGGTGCACGGGGCCGAGATCGACCGAGCGGTGGAATGGCTCTATCGGAGGAGCGCTCGGGGAAGCAGGGTGGCGATCTCCGGACCGAGCGGCACGTGACCGTGATCTCGCACATCTCCTGAGGGATTTTCACGCTCGATGAGGGGGACGGAGTGGCTGGATTTGTGAAGGGGGAGGAGGC
>JAFGBI010000370.1 GCA_016933275.1 Polyangiaceae bacterium
AATCCCATCCCGACCACGCGCTTGAGGCGCATCAAGTAGCCCATTGCTCGGCGAATTCCACCGTCGCAAAGGAGCCGCTCCCAAGTCGTTCTGGATGGCGTTCTTCCATCGGCTGATCGACTCGGAGGCCTCGTTGTACATATTGTAGGGATCGTACTGCGCGTCCTCGCCGCTCATGCAGGACATGCCTCGAACGCCGCTCTTGCGCGTGAAGCGACCGCCCCAGCTGCCGTGGTCGACCCGGTCGGGATCGCTGAGCCCGTTGGGAAGGACGTGGAATATGGCGGGTGTGTCACCCTCGTAGGTGTAGGCCTTCTCCGGGTATGCGGCGCCCAACGGGCCATGGCTCTGGACGTGCTGGTCGACCCAGCTTTCGGAGGGCTGCCAGCTGTACACGCTGGTGGCGCGGACGTAGATGAGGTCTGGGAAGGTCTTCGCAATCCAGGTTCCGGCGTTGTCCTGACCCAGGATGTCGTACACGCGCAGTCTGCTCACGAACTCCGCAACCTGGTCCGCGGAGCGCGTGTTCTGGACCGTCCAGAGCGCCTGCGCGATGGTGTTGCATCCCCCCCAGCAGGTGGCCCAGACCGGACGAGGATCGTCGCCATCGACCGCGTCGATGATGAGGTCCGAACCGGCGCTGTCCTTGCCGCTGCCGACGTCCCCCATCCCATATCCGCGCTGACCCAGGACGGAGATGCTCCGCAAGTACTCGACCGAAGGGAAATCCGGGTCGTGCACTCGGAGATTGGACAGCGCCTGGCCGTAGGCATTGACGAGGGAGTCGAGCATGCCGGTGTTGCTCTGGCTCTTCTTCCAGCAACCGGTTGCCACGACGAGGCCTTCGATGTCCATCCAGTTGGCCATCACGAGCGCGCGAACCATCGACATCTCGTCGTCTGGGTCGGCGCCGAGATCGGTCGTGTGAATCACCCGAGGCTTCCAGTTGGTCGTAGCGGAGCCGCCGGTTCCGCCGGTGGGGTTGACGCCGCCGGTCGGGCTGACGCCGCCAGTCGCGCTGACCCCGCCGGTCGGGCTGACCCCGCCGGTCGGGCTGACCCCGCCGGTCGGGCTGACCCCGCCGGTCGGGCTGACCCCGCCAGTCGGGCTGACGCCACCGGTCGGGCTGACCCCGCCGGTCGGACTGACCCCGCCGACCGGGCTGACCCCGCCGGTCGGGCTGACGCCGCCGGTCGGGCTGACGCCGCCGACCGGGCTGACCCCGCCGGTCGGGCTGACGCCGCCGATTGGGCTGACGCCGCCGGTCGGGCTGACCCCGCCGGTCGGGCTGACCCCGCCGGAGCCGACCAGGCCGCCGGTTGCGCTAGTCGCGCCCGAGGCAACGAAGCCACCGGTTGCGGCCAGACCTCCCGTCGCACCGGAGCCGCTCGGACCGGCGCCGCCGGATCCGCTTGGAGAGCCGGAATCGTCAGTGGGAGGGTCGTCGCCGCTGCAGGAAACCGAACCGAGGACCAGAGCGGATAGCCAGATGGCAACGGTAAGGTGGAGCGTTCTCATATCCTTCATCCTTTGAGCAGCGCGCGAAGTCGCGACGGGGAGGGGTCTTCCTTGGCAGTGGCGCGGCGCGATCCTTTCCGTTGCAAGAAGCTGCGATCGTGGGATCTCTGGCGGCCTACGGCGTCAATCGAGGGTTGCGGAGGGGTGGTCTGCGGGTACCTGGCAAGGAGGATCGCGCGATTGCGCCTTCCTTCTGGCGTGCCCGAGTCGCACGTGCCGAGCACTTGCTCGACCTCCGAAGGCGACAGATACCGAGGAACGCCCGCCTGATGTCGCGTCTGACTCGTCAGCGCAACTGCGGTCGAGAATCTCCGGAGTCGGCGGCGCCACGCCCTCCGCGCGGAGGTGCTCCAGCATGAGAACCGCCGTTGCATGTCGCCGCTCGCGATCGGTTCCCCGATCGTCCACGTACGCCTTGACGACCGATTCGTCGATGGTACTCACCGACAGTTGCCGCCGTGCCGTCCATCGGCCGAAGTCGGCGGCTAGTGGTGCCCGCTCGCGACGAGCCGCCACATTGTGTCCGCGCTGCGCAAGCCGTTCGTCGAACGAATCGAGCCAGGGTCCGAATGGACTCGCGCGCACCCGCGGTGCTGCGCTCGGATGCGTGTAGAGATCCTCGAGCATGTCGTCTTTTTCCGGCGTCGTTGCCGAAAGGGAGAACTGACCTGATTTTGCCGCGCACGCTCGGCCACGACGGGACCAGATCCAAGCCGAGACGCTGGTTCCCGCGGGTCCACGCGGCAAAATCCGGGGCGCGGGACGAACGCGCAAGACCTGCTCGGGCGTCACCTCGGGTTCTCGCTCGGCAAGCGCCAGCTCGAGGAGCTGGCCGTCCGTGCGGCGGAGGACTTCGACGCCTTCTACGCGCAGCGCACGGCGGACGCGGAACCGACCGACGAATTGCTCATCCTGAGCTTCGACGGGGCGGGCATCATCATGCGCACCGAGGACCTGCGGCTGGCGACCCAGAAGGCGGCGGAACAGACGACGCACACGTTGGAGACGCGCCTCTCGCCGGGCGAGAAGCGCAACCGCAAGCGGATAGCGGAGGTCGCCGCGATCTACACCATCATGCCGTTCCAGCGCACCGTCATGGACGTTGTCCACAGCCTGCGTCCCCTGCGCGATGCAGCCACGCCACGTCCGTAACCAACCAACAAGCGGGTCTGGGCCAACGTGACGTTGAACGCCCGCGACGTCATCCGTGAAACGTTCCAGGAGTCTCTTCGGCGAGACCCCAAGCAGCAGCGGAGGTGGATCGTGTTGGTGGACGGAAACCCGGACCAGATCCGGTCCGTGCACCGGGTCTGCAAGGAACTCGGCGTTCGCGTCACGATGATCCTCGACCTGATCCACGTCCTCGAGTACCTCTGGCGCGCAGCCCACGGCTTCCACAAGGACGCGCCCGAGCCCACGGAGAAGTGGGTGACGATGTACCTTATCGACCTGTTGAGCGGACGCGCCGAGGGGCTCTTGGCCCGACGCCTCCGCCGCAATGCGAAGGACGCTGGCTTGACCGGCAACCGCCGGAAGAGCATCGACGCTTCTGCCCGCTACCTCGTGAAGAACACCAGGCTGCTGCACTACGACCAAGCTTCACGCGACGGGCTGCCGATCGCCGCGGGCGTCATCGAGGGCGCCTGCCGCTACATCGTTCGGGACCACCTCGACCGTTGCAGCGCTCGCTGGTCGCTCCCTGGCGCCGAAGCCGTCCTCCGCCTTCGAGCCCTCGTGACCAACGGCGACTTCGACGCCTACTGGGCATTCCACCTGCAGCGCGAGTACCATCGTCTCCACCAGACCCGCTACGCTGGCGGCAAAGTCCCGTGCCCGCTCCCTGGCCCCCGCCCAACGCTTCGTAGGGTCAAATGACGGGAATCACGCCATTCCATGGGAGCCGCACCCAGCAGGGATCGAGAGGCTGGCTTGGAGACCGCCCATTTCGAGGGCGGTCTCCGGGGCACCCTTGATCGACGATCGGGCCGGCAATGGGCTCGGGATCGGTTCACCAGGCAAGCCGCCTGCCCGATGCCGGACCCTAACCCATCTTTCCGGCCCCGCTCCCCCGCCCGGCCCCCAAACCCGCGGCTCGCCCGGCGAGTCGCCGATCGAGGGTGGGTCTCCGGGACAGGGCCGTTGGTCTCGCCGCCATCGGACTGCTAGGCTGCACCTGCTGCGAGAAGGGGCGCATGTCGACCACTCACTACCGCCACACCCAGGTCGGGTGGGTCACCCTCGTCGCTCTGGTCCTGATTGCCGGCACCGTCGGCGGGTTGCTGGCGACGGCCGAGCTGTGGGCCGCCCTCGGGGCCTTGATCGGGTTGTTGCTGGCGATCGCCGTGATCTTCTCCACCCTGACCGTCGAGGTCGACCAGCACCAGCTTCGTTTCCACTTCGGTCTCGGGTTTCCTCGCAAGCGCATCCCCCTCGCCGATGTGCGGCAATACGCCGCCGTCCAGAACCCGTGGTGGTACGGCTGGGGCATCCATGTCACGCCACGCGGAGTGCTCTACAACGTCTCCGGCCTCGACGCCGTCGAGCTTCGCCTCCAGAACGGGAAGTGCCTACGCGTGGGCAGCGACGAGCCGGGAGCCCTGTGCCGTGCGCTCGAGGAGGTCCTCGGTCGCCGCGCCCCGCTCTCCGCCGCCGAGGTCGCCCAGGGCCGCCGCCAGTCCCGCCGAGCGCTCGTAGTGCTGGCAGCGGTGCTCTCCGTGACCGCGATCGGAGTCGCCGCCCTCTTCTACTTCCACGAGCAGCCGCCCCAGGTGACCCTGACGTCCGAGCGCATCCGGGTCGCGAGCGCCCTCTACGACGAGGAGTTCGCCCTGGGCGAGATCACCC
The DNA here is from genome assembly GCA_016933275.1 of Polyangiaceae bacterium. Lineage (GTDB taxonomy): Bacteria > Myxococcota_A > Polyangia > Polyangiales > Polyangiaceae > JAFGBI01. The sequence continues at coordinate 4,363 of JAFGBI010000370.1, forward strand.
GCCTCTCGCTCGAGACACGACTGCCACGCATCCGCCTGCGCACCAACGGCTACGCGGCTGGTGACACGCTGCGCGGCCACTTCCGTCTCGAGGAGTTCGGCGACGGGCAGCTCTTCCTCGAGTACGGCCATCCGCCGTACATCCTCATGCGCGGGCGGGGGACCTACGTCGCCGTCAACTTCGCGGACCCAACCGAGACGAACGCCCTTTATCGTCGGCTGGAGCCCCTCTGGCAAACAGCTCGAGAACGGTAGACGCTTGGTCATCCGGCGGGACGCGAGACTCCCGATCGCTTCCCAGACCAGCTTGCGCAAGCGTGGCTCGACCGTGACCGGCGAGGTGTTCAAGCAGGCTGTGGCGATCGACCTGCTGGATGGGAAGATGTGGGCGGCACGTCGTGTGGAAGCCCGTCCCCAAGCGGACCCGTCTTGCTGAGAAGACTCGTGTGTCGACGGCGCGGCTTCTGGCAGAATCACGAAAGAAATGACCTTGAAAGGGCTGGAACATCGGGGCGGTCACGAGCGCGCCTCCTCCGAAGCAGAGGCGTTCCCGCGGGCGCTCGGGGGAATGAAGCGCCCCTTCGCCCGGCGTCGTAGTGACGGCAATCCGACCCCGCGGGCTCGGATTCGGGCCCGCGTCGGGAGAGCGGGTGCTTCGTCCGGGTAGTTGCAGGGGCTCGCCGAGTGTTCGACGAAACAGGAGCGGAGGGGGGGCCAAGTACGAATCGCGAACCTTGCGCCAACACTCGGCGTCGTCTCGCCACATCCCGGTTGAGGTCGAGCAATCCCGACCGAACGTGAGGCGAACCGACCATGAGAGACACCGACACCATTTCCCTCGTATCCCGAACCTCCGCTCGTACGTGCCTCGGGGCACTCGCGCTCGTGTGTGTTCAGGGCTGGGCCCGAGCGGAGGTTCCAGCCGCCACCGCCAACCCCAGTTCCCCCGCGCCGGCCGAGGGAGCTGGGCCCAGCGAAACGGCCCCGATGGGCCCCGCTCCGTCCGCCGAGGCGCCGGCGAACGCTCCCGCGGGCGCGCCGGCGCCCGGGACCGTCGCCTCGCCCCCGGGCAAGGTGCCCGTGAGCTTCGTGCCGAGGCGTGGGCAACGCGACGGAGTGGTGGTCAAGGACCGCCAGACCGGCGAAAGCTGCGAGCTTCCCTGCACCCTCTACGTCGACCCCGGCGATCACACCTTCGCGCTCGCGCACGGTGGTCCCCTCAAGACGAAGCGATTCGTCACCGTGTCCGACGGAGGAACGACGGTGAGCGTGAAGGCAGGGAGCAAGCCGATCTACTGGCTCGGGGCCGGGATCCTCTGGGTGGGGGTCGGGCTCCTGGTCGCCGACCAGGTGGCGGGGCCGGGTTCGATGGCATCAACGGCCATCGCCGGAGGGGTCGCGCTGTCCGGGGCGGTCATGCTCTTGCCCGCCATGCCGAAGCTCAGAGACACCGGCGTCACGCCGGCGGCCGGGGCCGGGCCGCGGGCGGGCCGCCCGCGCTTGGCTGTCGGTGTCGGCGCGAACGGGGGGTACGTGACCGTGCGGGCGGCGTTCTGATCTGGGCATCTCGACGGCACCACACCAAAAAGGGGCACGCGATGGGTTCGCGAGCGGGTAGCGGGGGGGGTGGTCAGAAGGTCGCGTCGAGCTCGAGATCGTCGAATGCTAGGCTCGCACCTTCCGAGCCTCCCCACGCGCGAAACTCGATGTGAGTCTCCTCGGTGATCAGGAGGGGCGGCGCGACCACGACCTCGAACCGCTCCTCACCGGTCCCAAGCTCGGTGGCCAAGAGCTCTCGACCGCTGGTCGTTCGCACGACCAGGTTCGTGGGGCCTTGATCCGGGCGGAGCACCGTGAACCGCAGCTCGTCCACGAGCAGCGAAGCGGCTGCGGCCGGGGCGAGCGCATAGTCGAGGTACGCCTCGCCGGTCATGGTCGCTGGCCAGCCCGTGAACCCCAGAACCCCGAGCTCCGCGGTACCGGAGAGGGGACCTACGACGGAGAGCACCTTGCTGTCGAGCGCGGCCAAGGTCAGGCTCGCCGGCAGCCCGCTCGACGCCCCGATAGTGGCGCCCGAGACCCCGTCGAAGGCGTTGATGTCGACGTAGCCGTGGGGGATGTTGGGCGCGCCAGGCGTGCCGATCCCGTGGGTGTCGCGGTGGGCTGCCGTGGTCACGGTGTGCGGCGTCGGGAGCCAGTTCTCTCCGGAGAAGCGTGGGTCGGGGGACAGCGAGCGCCCCTCCATGTTGACCCAAGCCGTGCCCAGGGTATCCCAGGTGTCGAGTCCCTCCCCCGCGCACTCGAGGGTGAGCGCGAAGCCATGCGCGTCAAGATCGAACGTTAGGGGATGCTCGCCCTCGTCCTCCACGAAGAGGGCTTGAGCGCCGCCCGCCAGCGGGAGATCCCAGTCGATGGCGAACCCGGTGGTGACCCCGTTCGCGTCGGTGTGGACCAAGCGGCAACCCTGTAGCGACTCGGTCCGTTCGCCGTGGTTCGCCACCTCGACCCAATCGGGTTGGCCCGGCAGGGCGTTGGCAAGCGCCTCGTTGAGGGCCAACACCCCCTCGGCCGATGGCTCCGGGTGGAGCACGTCGAATCGCAGCGTCCATTCGACCAGGGTGCCGGCGATCCCGCCGCGCTCGTCGGTGACCAGGAGCTCCCAGTTGCCCCGAATCGTGGCGAGGCTCCCCAACCCGGCGAGGGGTTCCTCCGGGCGGAAGAAGACACCGTCCGCCTCGGGCAGCTCGACGCGCTCCGCGTAGGAAGACCGGGCGTCGTCGGCGAACCGCACCGTGTCGCGAGCCATCCCCGAGAGCCCGTCCGACCTGGCGAGCAGCACCTCGGTTCCGTCCGGAGCCACGAGGCTGAACGAGAGATCACCGAGGCGGTCATGGTCCACGCTCGCGCCCACGATGGCCTTCTCCACGCGACCGTCCTGGGCGACCGCGATCGTCGACCGGGCCGGGCCGGGATTGAGGCCGCCATCGGGGATGGGGACCGTTCCGCTCGCGGCGAACAGGCGCTGGTTCGCCGTGCCGGTACAGATGCCGACCGTGAGCGCCGGCGTCACCAGATCGGCGAAAAACTCACACGAACCGCCGTAGCGATCGCAGTCATCGGCATGTACGTCGCAGTAGCGACGGCAGATCTCGTCCCGGCAGGTGAACCCGGCGGCGCAACCCCCAACGTCCTCGCAGCCTACCCCTTGGGTCCCCGTTGGTACCGCCTCCGCACGGCAGACCGTCGTGGTCTCCCAGATCTCGCACGCCGCTCCGGGCACGCAAGCGTCGAACGGCACGGTCCCGTCGAACGGAACGACCGGGTCGCATTGCCCGAAGCACTGGCGGACGAATTCCTCGCCGCCGAACGGGAGACAGCGCAGAGCACCCGCCCCACAATCGTCGGCGTGACGACAATACGGGACGCAGGTCCCCACGGTCCCCGACGGGGCAACGCACCCGCTGCCGGGCGCGCAGTCTGCATCGGAGCGGCAGCCGAGCGAATGGGCCACGACGGTCCCCGCCGGACTGCACACGGTGCGCCTCGCCTCCGCGGAGTAGTCGCAGCGCTCCCCGGGCTCGCAGCCCGCGGCCCCAACCAGATCGCATTCACCGTCGCCGCCTTGGGCGAAGGTGCAGACCCCGAGCGCTCCACCCGTCGTCTGCGGCCAGGACTCCGGGGTGGTGCACGCGCCAACCCTCGCACCGCAGTCCGTGCAATCAGTCCCGAACGCGCAGTCCGCGCCCTCGGCACCACGATCGCCGTCCTCGCAGATGCCGTTGCGCGCCGAACGACAGGCGTCGGAGCACCGCTGGCATTCTCCGCCGGCCACGGTGCAGTAAGCGGCACATTGTCCCGAGCTCGGATCGCAGCCGAACCCCGGTCGGCATTCGCCGGAGCTCGCGCAGGTCGCACCGTCCCCCGCATCCCCCGCGACTTCGCAATCGACCTCACCCTCGGACGAGGGGACGCAGGTGGCCCCGGGTCCGCAGGCAGCGACGATCTCTCCCGAAAGGCTGGGGGCCGTGGGATCGCAGCTCCGCGTGCAGACGCCAACCCCGAAAGAAGCCGTGGATGCGGGAACGACCCGACAGCGTGCGTCGGCGCCGTCACGAGCACAGTCCGCGGCCGACTCGCAGAGCGTACGGCAAAGCCCCTCGAAGCAGGTCGTCCCCACCGGACACTCCGATTCGGTCTGGTCGCAGATCCCGAACGGCGCCTGCTCCCCAGGCTCGACGCAACCGGTGCTGCCGTCAGACCAGTCGAGGACGTCGCAGCTCAGCTCGCCGCAACCGCATTGGGAAACCGGGTCGCAGGTCCCGACGCCCGTCGGGACCTCGCATTCCTCGGCCGCTCCCCCTCGCTGGCCGAGGTCCAGGTCGAACTCGGGGAGGGCGCACGCCGTCACGACGGCCAAGAGCGGCGCCGCCAGCGTCCCCATCCCCATCGTTCGTCGCTCGGGCGATGCAGCTACCATGACGCCACCACCTCGATGTCGTCGAGGGAGAGCGTGCCCGAAGGGCTCTCGGCCCTCCAGGCGTGCCATTCGATCGCGGTCGGCGCATCGGTGACCAGCGGCGGGTCGAAAAGGGTTTCGTGCCGTGTCGGTCCGACGATCAGGGCATCCCATCGAGCGAGCTCGGTCCCGCTGCTTCGGACGGCGAGCTCCGTCGGCCCCCCCACCGAGCGCTCGACGGTGAACCGAAGCGCCGTGATCGTCAGGGTGGAGCCCTCGACCGGACCCACCTCGTACTGGATGGCGGCCGCGTCCGTCGCGGGCCAATGATCGTACTCGAGCACGCCGGTTCGGGACGTCGCCCCAATGGTGCCCAGCGTGTCGATGCTGAGGGAACCGACCGCGTCGATGACGTAGACCCCGAGCTCGGCACCCACCGTCGCGGCCGAAACACCGTCGAACGCCGACACGACGATCCAATCGCGCGGTAGGTTGGCGGCGCCGGGAGTACCGATCCCCCAGTCAGCGAAGCGATCCTGAAGGTCGAGCGTGTAGGGGGTCTGCTCCCACGCATACTCGGGGACGAAGCCGTTCCGCGAGTACGCCGGGTTGGGCAGCGCGCCGATGCTCCGGTCATCGAGGACCGACACGCTTCGCCGGTCGTCCGGCGCCGGCGCGACGGAGACTCGTGAGAGCCGCGACATGCCGCAGATCAGGGAGAGCTCGAAGGTCTCGGGATCCAGGACGAGGCCGAGCGCCCGAGAGGCGCTCGCCGAATCGAGCACGAGGAATTCTTCGGCCGGGACCACGAGGCCAGAATCGGCAAAGTATCGGGTCTGCACCTGGTCATCGGCACCTCGGTGCTCGAGGCGGCAGCCGGCGAGGTCGTGGTCCACCTGATCGGCATTCGCGATCTCCACCCACTGGGGCCGTCCGCCCGTGGGTCGTGCCATCACCTCGCTCAAGGAGAGGCCGGGAGCAGGGTAAGGGAAGTAATCGAGCGCGAGGTGCAGCCGCCAACCAACGAACGTGGCGGCGCCCCCGGCCTGACCGAGCTCGGCTTCCACCGTCCAGCTCCCTCGGATCTGTTCCCCGGCGAGGAGCGCGAGCGGGGTTGCCGGGCGGAAGACGACGCGCGGCAGAGCAGCCGCCTCGGCGGGGGCGTCCGTCACGCTGGCGACCGCGTCGTCAGCGAGCCAGAACTCGTCGAGGCCATCGAGGATCGTCACCTCGGCGGGGACGAGCTCGATCCGAGTCCCGACCGGGCTCACGAGCGCGAACTCGGGCAGCATGCCTGGCTCGTGGTCGAGGAAGACGTCGACGACCACCCTCCCCACGATGCCGCTTCCTTCGACCTCGATCGTCGAGAGTACCGGGACCAAACCGGCAACGTCCAGGGGGGGATGGCTCGTCGCCAAGGTCAGGAGCGGCTGCTCTCCCTCGCATTGCCCATAGACGCGCCCCGTGTCGCCGAGCTCGATCGGGTCGGCACAGGCGGTGTCGAGCAGCGGAAAACAGTCGGCGTAGTCCCGACAGTAGCGGCGACACCGGCCGCTCCCGCACGCATGGTCCACTGCGCAATCGGCGTCGGAGTTGCAGGGTTGCCCCTGCACGCCGAGCGGGTTCGAGTCCCCACGGCAGAAGGAGCTGTCTCCGACGATCGTGCAGCTCGCGCCGGGACCGCACGCCGCGAAGGGCTCCTCGTTCCTTGCCGAACGGAGCGGATCGCAGCCGTCGTGGCAGTGACGGAGGTAGGGGAGATCCGAACGACTGACGCAACGATCGTCGATCGTTGGGCAGTCGGCGGCAGTCGTGCAGTAGGGGAGGCACGCACCCCAGCGGTCCCCCGGGGCCACCCGAACACACCCCGTCCCCTGAGTGCAATCGTCGTCAACCCCGCATCCCCCGGCGAAGGCCGGAATCCCACCCGCCTCGGTGCAGGTGGTCGCTGCACGCCCCTCGTCGTAGGAACATCGCTCCTCCGCTCCGCAGCCACACTGGCTGACGAGGTCACACTCGCCGACCTCGCCCTGCGGATAGCAGCAGAGGCCGAGGCGAAGTCCGTCCGCCATTCCGGACCCCGCCGGCTCGATGCAATCGCCGCCGCGCGGGCCGCAATCCGCGCAGTCCGTACCGAGCGGACAGCTCGCACCATCGGCGCCTCGCCCCCCGTCGTGGCAGACCCCGTCGCGGGCAGTCTCGCACGTGTTGCTGCAAAGGGAGCAATCCGTCGTGTCGAGGGTGCAGAAACGCGCGCAGCGCCGGGTCCTCGCGTCGCAGCCGAAACCAGGGGCGCAGAGCGGTGTCTCCGGCTCCGTGCAAAGGTCGTTGGTGGTCCCGTCAGCGACGGTCGACAAGCAGCTCGCCCCAGTATCGCTCGGGAGACAGGTTTCTCCGCTCGCGCAGGTCAGCACAGCGTCACCCTCGGCCCCCGGATCGCGAGGGTCGCAGCTCAGCGCCGCTGGGTCGCGTTCACCCAGGCCGAGGTGGTACTCCGGCAATGCGCACCCGAGCAGCAGGACACCCAAGCACGGAAGGCCCAAGGAGCCCCAGGTGCCATGCCCGCGAGCCCGGCTGGACGCCCGGCGACCGCTCCCTCGACCCATCAGAACGCCCCTCGCACACCCGCGGTGGCAAACCCAACGAAGGGCGCGACCGCGCGAGGTCGCGCTTTGCGCGTGGTCCGGGGCGTCACGAGCAGTGCGGTCCCCGTCACGATCCCCACCGCTCCGACGAAGAAGCCGATGGTGGAAGGGTGGCGGAGCGAGTCATATTCCTCCACCTCGTCTTTCTGGTCCCGATAGCAGGAGGTCCCCACGCACCCATGGGTGTCGAGCTCGCGCTGCTTCCCGAGCGCGACGGCGCCGATCACCGCGCCAGCAACGACACCGGCGGCGCCAATGCCGAGGCTCGTGAATGCGGCCAGGCGCTGGCCGGACCGGACCGGACCGCGCTCCAGCGATGTTGGGAGCTCCGGTTGCTGACCGGATGACGAAGCGGTCGGAGCTCCCGGCGAGGATCCGAGGCGGACGGCGATCTGACGGAGCTTCTGCCCCTGGACCACGAGGAGGTCAACGGTCTGCTCGGACCCGTCGGCGGCGACGAGCCGGAAGACGCGCTTGCCGGGGTTCACCTCCAGCGGAGCCCCCGTGAGCTCCTTTCGCACTTCCTGCCCGTCGAGGTAGACGGTAACGCTCGTGAGATCTCGGCCGGCACCGTCGGTCGCTGCCAGTACCAGGCTCGGCAAGGCGTCGCGAGTCGAGACCAGCGCGCGTTCGCACTCGTCGCGCACGAGCTCCGGGCACCTCGGCTGCGAACAGGCCCGGTACCTGTCGTAGGCGGTCAGGAGATCGCCGGCCTTCCGAGCTTGCGTACCCTCGTTGTAATCGACCGCGCACCGGCTGCCCGTGGACGTCTCGGGCGCCGACTCTGCACCGACGGGCGCCGGCTCCGCGTCGACGGGCGCCACCGGGCCGGCTGCAGCGGTTGCATCCTCACCCCGGGCGGCGGGAGCGACGATCAGGACGGCCACGGCGAGGATGAGACCAAGCGAGCGCGCGAGCATCAGAAGCACTCCGGTTTGAACTGCCGCTCCCCGTCTTCGTCGATCCTGTACGGTGGATCGCAGTTGGCGGTCGACGGGCCTCGGGTCGATGGGGACGGGCGAGCGGGCGAGGCCGGCGCGCGCGACCCGGCAGGGCGAGTCGGCGCAAGCGTCGGCGAAGGGATCGCAGCTCGCGGTAGCGCGGGCGGCACAGCATCGAGTGGAGGCGAACTCGGCGGCGAGACCGCCGACGGTTCCGTCGCCGACCGACCGGGGGCGGTGGCAGCCGCGCGGTCGGCGAACGCCGCGGCGCTCGCCTCCGGCTGGGCGCTCGGTATAGTCCGCTGCTGGCGACCGCTGAGCAGGGCCGCGCCAACCCCGCCGAAGGCGATGAGCCCGAACCCGACGGCGACCAGCCCCGGCCCGCGGAGGCTCGACTGGCGGCGCTTCCCCGCCACCGTCAACGTGGAGGGCTGCGCGGTCTCACCGAGCTCGGGCGCGCTCGAGGCAGGAACGGCGCCGCTCGCCGAGCCCGTGACGACCTCGACGGGTGGCAAGGCGGGATGCGCCGCTGGAGGCTCCGAGGCGGCGACCGTCCTCGCGTAACCGGACGGTACACCACCCGAGAGGGCGCGAAGCTCGTCGATCGCCTCGCGGACGGACTGAAAACGCTCTTCGACCTGGCGTGCAGCCGCACGGCAGAACCAGTCGTCGAAGCCCTCCGGCACCGGTGCCACGCGGGACGGGATGGGGAGCGGCTCACTGCAGATGGCCAGGGCGAGTCCTCCCATCGTCTCGGCCTCGAAGGGTCGCGTCCCGGTGAGGCATTCGTAGGCGATGACCGCGAGCGCCCAAATGTCCGTCCGGTGATCGACGGTCCGCTTCCCTGCCACCTGCTCGGGGCTCATGTAGTACGGCGTACCCATGACCGTCCCCGTACGGGTGTTCGGCGCATCGACGAGCTCGTTGGCTCCGCTGAACTTGGCGATCCCGAAGTCGAGCACTTTGACGATCTCGTCGTCCACGTCGCGCGCGAGGAAGATGTTGTCCGGCTTGAGGTCGCGGTGGACGATCCCGTGGTCGTGGGCGTGCGCGATGGCCCTCCCCGCCTGCGCGAGCACCCCCGCTACTTGCAGGGGATGGAGGCTGCCCAATCGCTTGAGCCGGTCGGCAAGGCTCTCCCCACCGAGGAGCTCCATCGCGATGTAGGGGGTGTCTCCGTCGATCCCGTAGTCGAAGATCTGGACCACGTTGGTGCTGCGCAGCGAGGCCGCGGCCTGCGCCTCCCGCCGGAAACGGGCCAAGGCCTCCGGATTCGCCGCGATCGACGAGGAGATGATCTTGACCGCGGCCGGCGTGCCGAGGGAGACATGCTCCGCGCGCCACACCGAACCCATGCCGCCCTCCCCGAGCTTGGACAGCAGGCGGTAGCGCCCGGCGAGCACGCGTCTCTCCAGCATCGGTGCGGAGGCTACTCTTCCGGGGGCGAGAAGCTCAATGGGGCCGCGCAGAGATCCTCCGGCGTCGGGCGGCCGAAGCCTGGGACCCGCCCGATAACCTGTGGCCCGGCCGCCCGTTTGCCCCGAAGGCATCCCAATCTGGCCACCATGGGCGTCGAGGCATTGCGGAGCCTCCCCAATTTTCCAGCCTGACTCGGCACGAGAAACCTTGACGGTTCGCTCCGTTCCACGGCAAAAGTGAAAGATCGATGCTTGGTGCGCCCGCCATTCGGAGTCATCGCGGCAGCGATCCGCTCCATGCATTCAGGACCTTCCTCGGGAGCGTCGCCTTGGTCGCCGGCTGCTCGGGGTGGGCCGGCGACGGTGCGGACGCGCGAGACGACGCGGACGGATCCGCCCTGGAGGGTGCCGCCGACGCCAACGCGAACGGCACGGCTCCCCCACCGGGAACAGTCCTGGGCTCGATCCCGGCCCCGGAGAATGCCCGCTACCTCACCTACGACGGGAGGCACCTCTGGACGGTCGATCTCGACCGGGTCGCGCACCGCATCGACCCGGAGACCGGCGAGGAGACCCCCGCGTTCGGCCTGCCGAACCACTGGCATCCGATCGGGCTCGAGCACGACGGCCGCTACCTGTTCGTCCTCGACGACGGTGCGGGTACCGACCGGGCGAACCGCTACCTCCGCCATGTTCTCCCGGCCACGGGCGAGCTGTTCGCCACCGCCCTCATCGAGCGGGATTGCGCTCCGCGCTGCGAGTATTTCCACGGACTTGCCCGCGGCGTCGCATGGGACACGAACCTTCTATACTTCGCGGAGCTCGGTGGCCGCATCGGTTTCGTCCGGGAGTCGCCGGCGTCGCCGGGCGAGGAGGCGCTCCCCACGGCCGCCGACGTCGAGTTCGTGACGTCACTCAACGATCTCGCATACGACGGCTGGGATCTCTGGGCGGTCACCGATCGTCGCGTGCTCCGGATCCGACAGCCGACCCCGGGTTTCGTGACCGAGGAGCTCGAGGTTCCGGTGGCCACCCGGTTCGTCGGCATCGCGCGGAGCGGCTACGACCTCTGGATTTTGGGTGCCGATGCGCGGATCTATCGAGTGCGTGCCCCGTTCTACGGGATGCGAGGATATCAAGGACCCACGAACACCTCGCCCTCGGAACCGAGCGGCACGCGATCGGTGACGCCCGCGCTCACCCCGCCCGCGTGGATCCGCGGTGCCTGGACTAACGAGCCGGGGTACGCGAGCTACCTCTTCTCCCCATGGGGTGTCGGCAGGCTCGAGGTCGATGCCCCAGCCGGTCCGGCTGGAGGGTTCGCGGCACTGGTCGACCTGTTCGCGACGAGCGGCGACCCCTTCGATCATTTCGCGGAGGCGGTCAACGACGACCACGAGTACCGCCTCGAGTGCGTGGACGACGACCATTGCGCCGGTTACGTGCAGACCTTCGTGCGGGTTCGTGCCGACGAGATGCTCGGATACATCGAAGCAGAACGCGGCAGCTCGAACCTCGTCTACGACGTCTTCCGCCGGGTCGTGACCGATCCGGACGTTGCCGACTAGCCACGGCAGTCCACGGGGAGATGCGGCGCCGGCCTCCGGAATCGAGAGAGATGCAGCAAGCCATCATCGAACTGGGCGGTAGCACACCAGATCGCTACTCGTCCCGAGCCGGCACCAGGCACCGACTCGCCGCCGGGACGTTGGCGCTCGGGTTGGCCGCGGTCGCCGCGTGCCGCCCCGAAGCGTCAACGGACGAGCGCCGGGCCGAGATCGCGGCTGCCGAGCGGCTCGCGGACAGCGATTGTCGCAAGTACAAGGAGTGCATGCCGGTCTACCTCGAGCTCGACTACGGCGCCGTGGAGGACTGCACCGAGCGGATGCGGCCATACTTTGTCTGGGCGTACACACTGCCCGGCACGCTCAACGACGCCGACGCCCTCGCCTCGTGCCAGCGCGCCATCGATGACGCACCGTGCACGGAGTACCGGGCCGCGGTCGGGCTCGCCGAGTGCCGCGGCCTCGCGCGGGGTTCTCGGGAGAACGGCGAGGCCTGCACGGTCGCTGGCCAGTGCGCCTCGGGACTCTGCGACGTGGGAACCGAAGCCTGTGGCGTCTGTGCGGATCCGCCCGGGGCGGGCGACCCATGTACGGACGCCGGACGGTGCGGACCGGGCCTGGGTTGTGCCGACGACACGGGGACCTGCCTCGCTGTGGGGCGCACTGGCGAGCCGTGCGGCGCGGACACCCTCTGCGAGGATGGCGCGAGCTGCGTCGATGGCGAGTGCCTGGCCTGGCTCACCGAGGCGGGTGCCGGATGTGGGGCAGAGGCGGGACAGCCGGAATGTGATACCGCCCAGTACCTCTGGTGCAACGACGGTGCGTGCGCGACCTCCCTGGTGAACGCCGTCGGCGAGCCGTGCGGGCTCATCGCCGGGACCTGGTCCTACTGTGGTGGCGGGACCTTCTGCGACCATGCCGAGCGGTACTCGGGAACCTGCGTCGCCGGGCCGGCTCTCGGTGAGCCCTGCGATGATGCGGGCGGACCCTACTGCTGGTGGCCGGAGCGTTGTCGGAACGGGACCTGCTCCTCGCCGACCGAATCGAGCTGTGACTGATCGACGCATGGCGCGCAAGCGCTGGATCGCTCGCCAGGTGGTGGCGGCGGGCCAGCGAGTCGAACCGAGTGATGGAAAGGATCGTGATGACAAAGACGATATTCGTAGGCTGGTTGGCGATGCTGGCGTCGAGCGCGGTCGCGTGCGGCACCGATGGCACGGACGACGGCAGCGCGGTGGGAACCGGCGGCAACGGCGGCGCGGAGCGTGCCGGCAGCGGGGAGGGTCTCGGCGACGGGACCCGCGGTGGCGAGGGCGGTGGCGCCAGCGGTCAGGCCGACGAAGACTACGCGGATTGCACGAGCTGCCTCGCGGCGCGCTGCGCCAATGACCTCGCCGGGTGCAGCAACAACGCTTCCTGCTCGACGTTCGGCGACTGCTTGAGTCCCTGTCTGGCGAGCGCCGAGGGGTTCGAGGAGTGCCTCGGGGCTTGCATCGACGCCGAGCCGGAGGGCACGCTCCGGTACTACTATCTGAACGACTGTATCGCGAACTCCTGTCCGTCTACCTGTTTCGACGCAAACCCCATGGCAGACTTCTACGCTCCGCCCGACAGCGGCCTCGACCGCTACCCGGACAACGAGGACGGGACCGTCCTCGACACCGAGACGGGCCTATTCTGGATCGTGACGCCGCCGGAGGACACCTTCGGCTTCAACGCCGCGGGCGCCTACTGCGACGAGCTCTCTTTCGCGGGTCGCGATGACTGGCGGGTGCCCACGATCGTCGAGCTCGCCTCGATCCTCACCAGTGATGCAGGGACCGGCGCCGGCTTCGCGGGCGGCTGTTCTTGGCCTGGCGTGCTCGCTGGCGACTGCACGTCGGCGCGCTATTGGTCCTCGACCCAGACGGACGACGGCACGGTGTCGGACGTCGGGTTCCTGTTCGGCACGGTGGGTTCGACCAGCCCGGACTCGGAACGGTACGTGCGGTGCGTGAGCGGCGGGTAGCCCACGGGGGGTGACGGAGGCCGACGGATCGCCTACGCTGGATGCGGTGGCGACGCTCGAGACGGACGAGGACCTGTTCGAGCAGTGGCGACGAGGTGCCGCCGCCGCGGGTGACGAGCTCCTCGCCCGCCATCGCGCCGAGCTCGAGGGATTCTTCGGGAAGCGGAGTCGCGGGGAGATGGAGGATCTCGTACAGGAGACGTTCCTCCAGTGCCTGCGCAGCCGAGAGGGATTTCGCGGCGAAGCGAGGTTTCGTAGCTTCCTCTTCGGCGTGGCGCACAACGTACTCCGAATGCACTATCGCCGCCACCCGGTCGGAGAGGCGCCCGTGTCCCCGGACGCCGTGGATGAGGACGAGCCCTCTCCGGCCTCGATGCTGGCCAGCGAAACCGAGCGCGCGCTGCTCCTGAAAGCCCTACGGCGACTGCCGTTGGATGCGCAGATCCTCGTCGAGCTGCGGTATTCGAGAGGGCTAGATTCGACGCGCATCGCCGAGATCCTAGGGGTACCGGCGCCGACCGTGCGCACCCGCCTGATGCGCGCCCGCGAGCTCATCCGGGAGGGTATCGAACAGCTCGGCGCCGACCGGGACCTCGCGCGCTCCACCCTGGCGGGGTTCGATACTTGGGCCGAGCGAGTGGATCGCATGCGCGGTGGATGATGCCGTTCCGTGCTACCCACGCCAACGTCGCTCATCCGACGCGCCTGGGGGAGCGGCGGTCCCCTGCGCACCTGCCGAAATCCCCGACTTCGATCGGCCGTCCCCCGCTGGGGACACACAAGCTAGCTCGTCGCGCGATCGCCAGGGATCCACGCGAAACCTACGACCCGGGGCCATGGCACGGCGCCAGCATCACGCACGGCGAGGTCGATGTGCCCGCAGTCCCGACACACCCAGGCCATCAAGTGTCCGACACCCTCGGTGTACCAGGAGACAGTGGCTTGCGCGATAGTCGCGGTCTGGTCACCGGCGTGCCGCAAGCAGCCGACCTGCGCACCGCCGCAGCGACGACACCGACGGCCGTCGCCGACCCATGAGAACCACAAGAGATCGCCCCAGGGCAGCTCCCCCGGATCGCGCAAGGACAGCGACATTAGTCCGCAACCGACGCGAATGCGCGCAATCACCAGGCCGACCTCACCCGGCGCCAGCCACTGGTGTGGAGCAGCCGTACGCCCGATGCACAACGGCCTGGGGCCCGGGAACACCTGGCGCAGGCGGATCTCGTAGCCGCCGTCACAGCGCGGGCACGGTCGGCTGGCTGCCGCCACCCCGTCGCAGGTCTCCGCGTTCGGCCAGGGCGCGGTGGGAGCGGCCGCATCACGGATGATGATCGACGCATACCCGCACGCCGTGCAGATCTGCAGATCAGGGCGCCCAATGAATCGACCCGATGGCTTGCCTAGTCCGTCCCACCAGCCCCGGTAGCGTACCTTGACGTAGGCGACGTACCAGGGTCCCTGGTCCTCGTCACCCTTGACCTGGAAGAGCTCGTCGATGTCGCTCAGCATCCCGACCGCGCGCTCGGCGCAGGCGAAGCATCGCCCAGGGGTCCACATCGATGGCAAGGTTACGCGCCTTCGGGTGCGTCTTGTAGTCGCGGCGCGCTCGAACGCAGCGACCGTCCCGCGACGGCCGGTGTGAGCCACACCGCGGCCAGCGGTCGCACCGAACGCACAGACGCTTGGCAGACGTGATCCAGTGACGGTCCCCGTTTGCCGTGTCATGCGGACAGGCTTGCGGATGGGACCGTTCTCCCTAAGAATGAACGCCGCCGATGGTCCTGCGCTCAGAACCGACACTCCGCCGAGAATCGCCAGCCGTCTTGATAGCGGCGGCGCTCGCTGCCGCTGCCGCGGCCTGCAGCAACTCGGGGCCGTTGCCCCACTCCACCCCGAGCGGAGGGGCCACCTCGGAGGGCACCAGCGCCGGCCCGTCCGGCGCGACCGGCGGCGATGCGCCAAGCGGGGGCACGGTCCCGAGCGGAGGGACCACTCCCGTGGGCGGACAGGACTCGGGCGGCAACGTCGGCGTGGGTGGTGAGGCGGTCGGGGGCATGGGCCCCGGTGGTGGCACACCAACCAGTGGCGGTACGATGGGCTCCGGCGGTTTCGTCGAGACGGGAGGTACGGGCGGCCTCGTCGATACCGGCGGTGCCGGGGGCGGTGGTCCAACCGGGGGCACCGGGGGTAACGCGGGCGGAACGGGCGGCGCGGCAGGAGCACAGGAGAGCGGCAGCAACGGGGGCGCAACCGCTGCCGGCGCGACCGCAGGCGGCGCGGCAGGTGCCGAAGCCACCGCGGGCTCACCAAACGGTGGCACCGGGGGTGAGCCGGTGCCCGTCTGCCCGGCACCAGCGTGCGGGAATACCACGCAAGAGAACCGCGTCTGCAACCACGGGGACGAGATCCACCTCGGCAAGTACCGAATCCTGAACAACCTGTGGGGAGGACAAGACGCGAGCCCCCCGGAGGGTCAGTGTAGTCATAGTTTCTGCAGCGGCTCTGCCATCGCGTGGGGCACCGAGTTCACGTGGACCTCCGGGGATCCGATCAGCGTCAAGGCGTTCGCGGCCGCCATCTTGGGCTGGCATTGGAGCGGCATCGATCCAAGCTCGGGGTTGCCGGTCGAGCTCTCCGCGCAACACGACATCCCCTGCAGTTGGAGCTTCAAGGTCGACATCGATCCCGAAGGCTCGCTGAACGTCGCCTACGACCTCTGGGTGCACACGACCGGAAACGCCGACTCGGTCACCACTCCCTCCGACGAGGTCATGGTCTGGGAGTATGCCTACCAGAAGGACGACCCTATCGGCACCTTCGTGGCGACCACGACGGTCGGCGGCGTCGACTGGGATCTGTACGAGGGGAGCAACGGCGGCAACCAGGTCCACTCCTTCCTCCGGAAGAACTACACGACCTGCGACGACGTGAACCTCCGCGATTTTCTGGACGACCTGGTGGTGCGCGGCTCCCTCGACGAGTCGCAGTACCTCATCAGCATCGAGGCCGGTCCCGAGGTCGTCATGGGGACCGGCAGCGTGAACACCGAGTACTTCTCCTGCAACGTGGAGTAGCTCGGCAACCACCCATCGGCAGGGCGAGGCACCGCAGCTCGGCTTCTACCCCTCCCGTCCGGCCGCGCCACTCGGGACGGAGGAATCCGGTTCTCCGCGCGGGTAGCCGGCGATGGGCGGCCGAGGGAGCGGCAACCCAGCATGGGCGAGGTCCAGGTGCCAGGTCATGTCGGCGTCCCCGCCGGAGGCGCCGAGCACCGCATCAGCCGCTGTCGGGGTCGTCGGGCCAGTTCAGGGTGTTGACCAGAACCTCCAACAGAGCCTCAAGCTCGGCAACCGTCATCTCCGCCAGCGTGGCGACCCGATCCGACCCCACCTCGATCGCGGCCGCTCGACAGAGGATCCGTATCGCTGAACGAATGCCCTCGGCCCGTCCTTCCTCGCGCGCCCGGCGGCGCCCGTTGCCAAGATCCATCTCGTAGAGCAGCGCTTCTCGCCGGCGCATCACCTCCCGCGAGGGAGGGAACTGGCTTGGTCGTTCGAGGGATTCCGTCGGCTCGCCGATCTCGGGGTTGCTCATGGCCCGCAGCTGCCCTTCCTTGGGGTTTCCACCTGGTGGTCTGCAAGGAACGCGCGGACCCTATGCCCGCTCACGTCTCCAACCTACCAATCTGACGCGATGGGGAGCTCACGGCAAGCGGCAAGGCTTGCCAGGGAGGGGGATTCCGCCATGGCCAGTCTTGATCGGCGCCGGCGATCCGTGGTGGTCCGGCGCGCCGATGTGCGATCGCGGTGCGGTCCGAGGAGCTCGGCCTCTCGTCTCGGGGACCCCTGCCCAGGAAGCGGCGCGGAGGCTCGTCGTGAACCTGTCCACAGTCCCAGCATAGTCAGGACAAGGGGAGCTCAGTTGGGGAATTCGAAGCCTGCGTAGAGCCCGGGACCGGCATCCACGTGGACGCAGAAGCCGCCAGCGCGGGACGGAAGGTCGAAGTAGTGACCGACGCCGTCGCACTGCCAGCTCACGCCGTTGAGCTTCAGCGTTCGAGACGCATCGAGCTGCCAGCAGACCAGACTCGGGTCCTTTGGTGATGGGTCGTATCCCCGGACCTCGTCGCAGATCGCGCCCTCGCCGATGTTACTCTGCTTGTACCCTTCGCCCGGCTCTAGGTTGACCGGAGACGTCGGTTGGCACAGCCCATCGCAAGGAGACGCGACGCAAAGACCCTCGATGCACTCGGCTCCAGTTGGGCACACCGTCCAGCAGTCGCCGCAATGTCGGGGATCGTTCTCGACGTTCCCACACCCGCCCGACTCGGCACCACCCTTTCCGGCCGATGAGCCAGCTACCCCACCGGGCCACACGCCGCCATGCCCGCTCATGCCGCCGCTCACGTCCGTGCCAGCCGAGCCGGCACGGCCTGAATCACCTCCAACTCTCCCGCCTGCGCCACCCTGGCCTGCCTCACCGCCGGGCCATTCCCCGGCCATGCCGCCACCACCATTGGCCTCGCCTCCGTCACCTCCCTCGCCTCCGTCACCTCCCTCGCCTCCCTCACCTCCACTGGCCATCCCCCCGGAATATTCCGTAGGGTCACCAGCTGCTCCAGCTTGCCCAGCGTTCCCAATGCCGGGGGGAACACCGGCATGACCACCTGACGTTCCGCCGCCGGCGGACCGGCCCGCTTCTCCGCCCACGGGCGCGTCACGGTCGTCGCCGACATAATCATCGAGAGGGATGAGAAGAGAGCAGCCGACCGCCATCATCGCCCACAGGGGCAACGGCCAGGTCCTTCCACCAAGGCGCCAATTCCGGTTGCGAGTCATGGTCCAGACGCGAAGCTTCACGGCACCCTGGCCGCCCTGCCAATCTTCCCCGATCCTACGCCGATTGCGAGTCCAGCCGACCGTCAATGTCCGATATGGCGGCTTTTTTGTGGGCGGGACGGCTTTTCGGGGGACGTATCGGAATGTGGCTCACGTAACATGAACGGGGTGACCGCCAATTCCGTCATGAGCCCGAAGCTCGTCGGACGTTACGCGCTGTTCGAAGAGATCGCGTGCGGCGGGATGGCTGCGGTTCATGTCGGGCGCCTCGTTGGACCGGTAGGGTTCTCGCGCACGGTGGCGATCAAGCGCCTGCACCCCCAGTACGCGAAGGATCCGGAGTTCGTAACGATGTTCCTCGACGAGGCGCGGCTCGCCGCCCGAGTCCGCCACCCGAACGTCGTTCCCACGCTCGATGTGGTGGCGGAGCAAGGGGAGATCTTCCTTGTCATGGAATACGTGCAGGGGGAGTCTTTCGCGAAGCTCCTCCGGCTGGCAAAGAGCGGAGGTACCCGGGCGCCCCGGGCGATCGTCTGCGCGGTGCTCGCGTCGGTCTTGCACGGCCTGCACGCGGCGCACGAGGCGACGAGCGAACGCGGCGAGCCGCTCGGCATCGTGCATCGTGACGTCTCGCCACAGAACATCCTGGTGGGGGTCGACGGTATCGCCCGAGTCCTCGACTTCGGCATCGCCAAGGCTGCCGGTCGAGCACAGATCACGCGCGAGGGCCAGATCCGCGGGAAGATGGCGTACATCGCCCCCGAGCAGTTTCGCAACAGCCCGGCCGATCGCAAAGCGGACATCTACGCAGCGGCCGTGGTCCTCTGGGAAGCGCTCACCGGCGAGCGGCTGTTCCTTGGCGACTGCGAATCGGCGACGGTGGCCAAAGTCCTGACCGGCGAGGTCGCCCCGCCGAGCTCCATCGTTCCTGAAACCCCGCCGGAGCTCGACGCGGTGGTGATGCGCGGCCTCGACCGCGATCGAATCGTGCGCTTCGACACGGCGCGGGAGATGGCGCGCGCCCTGGAAACGTGCGGACCGTTGGCGACGGCCACCCAGCTCGGCGAATGGGTCGAGGCCACGGCGGGGACCGAGCTCGCCCATCGAGCCCGCATCATCTCCGAGGTCGAGCAGATCGAAGCCCATCGAGCCGTTGAACACTCGGTCCTACCCTGGCGCTTCCTTCCCTCCTCCGACGAACCAACGGCGGTCGACCTGGGGACGTTGGCCGGGGATCCCCGCGAGGGGCTGGCCACCCGGAACCTCCAGTCCGACTGGCGCTGGCGGGTCACCCTGGTGGTGGTGATGGGCCTGCTCGCTGGCACCGCCGGCTTCTGGCTGGCGCTTGCCGCAAAGCAGGAGCATCGGACCGCGGAGGAGAGGTCACTGGCGGCCTCGCCCGTCTACGCCGCCGAGGGCAAGCCACCTCCGCCCGAACGCGCAACGCCAGCGGCGCTCGCCTCGGCGTCCCCGCCAGCCCCGAGCGGGCTTGGCACGCCCACCCAAGCTCCCACCCCGAGTGCAGAACCAACTTCTCAGCCAAAACTCGCCCCGATACCACGCATCGCGCCGAAGCCGCCGGAGAAAACGAACTGCGAGCCACCGTATACAATAGACGAGGTTGGCCACCGCCATTATAAGCTAGAATGCCTGTAAGACGAGCGGCAGCGTGCTGAGGTCTGACGTCGCATTCTCACTTCTTCTGACTCTCGTCGGTACGGGCAGGGTCGCTCGTGCAGAGGAAGCGGTGGTCCACGCCGAGGACGCCGGCACCGTGCCCGCCTCCGCGCTCGCCGCTCCGTCGCCAACGGCGGGCGCCGTGGCACCGGCCCCGCGCAACGACGAGACGGTAGCGGCCTGCGTGAACGCCGCCGAGACCGCGCAGAGAGAGCAGTCAGCGCATCGTCTGCGCTCGGCCCGCAGCTTGTTGCTTGCTTGCGCTCAGACCACCTGCCCCGCGATCGTGCGCAACGACTGCGCGACCTGGCTTTCGGAGGTGGATCGGTTGATGCCTTCGGTGGTGGTCCAGGCCCGCGACGCCAACGGCAACGAGCTCCTGGACGTGCGCGTCATCGTTGACGGTGAGCTCGTCACGAGTCACCTGGATGGTCTGGCCGTCGACGTCGACCCGGGCCGCCAGTTGTTTCGATTCGAGGCCGCGGGCACGCTGCCGCTGGAGCAGCAGATCCTGATCCGCGAAGGGGAGAAGGGTCGCTCCCTCGTGGTCTCCCTGGCCCCCGCGCCACCTCTCCCCCCGCCACCTCGCGAGCCCGCTCGGCGCGCGCCGCCCCTCACCCATGTCTTCGGCGGCCTCGCCATCGCGGGCACGGCGGGCCTCACGTACTTCGGCCTCAGAGGCAGGGCGGATGCGGCGAACCTGTGGGACGATTGCGGGAAGACCAAGAGCTGCAGCCGCAGCGAGGTGGCCCCGGTACGCAGGGAGTTGGCGGCGGCCGACGTGTCGTTGGGTGTTGGTCTGCTTTCGCTCGGCGCAGCCATCTTCTTCTACCTGAGGGATCAGCCGTCACGGTCGCACCAAGGGGTGAAGCCAGACCTCCTGCTCGCGCCAGGCGCAGCTCGATTCGGTGTGCAAGCAGCGTTCTGACTGCAGGAGTACGACGTGCGCCATCACCCCCGCGAACACGGGGCCGGCGCCCTCCCCATCGAGCGCGATCCAGAAGCACAGCGCGAACATCGCGGGCTGCACGGTAAGGGTCAGCGAGAACAGCCACCGCTGAGCCTCGACGGGGTCCGGAGCTCGGATGGAAGCTCGTTCGTCATCGGTTCGTCTCTGCAGCGTACCGGACCGCCAAGCCGCTCTGGCCCGTGCCGGGATCGCTGCCCGACCAGATCGTCTCCCTCACTCAGCGACCAGGACCACGCTGCTGTACGGCGGGAGCTCGACGGGACTCTCGACCGGGACCTGCCGTAGATCGACGTACTCGCCGGCAAGGGTGACGGTCTCCGCCTCCGCCGTGTCGTTGAGGAACACCTCCACGTTCGACGGCTCGTCAACGTCGAGGTTGTACCAGGCCGCGGCGGACGCGCCGTCCATCCCGCTCGCGTCCTGCCACTCGGCCAGAGTCCACGAGGTCCCGCCGCCGTCCACGCACTGGGCATCATACGGGTTGAAGAAGATGTTCTCGTCCGATGCGAGGAGCCGATCCTGATCGCACCTCACCAGAGGCACCTGAGGGACGAGGGCTACGAGCGTATTCCCTTCCAGCTCTTCGATGGTCGAATCCTCGAGGATGGCCACCACGGGAACGGCGTAGTCGCGCACCACAGCCACGTTGTCTCTGACTACCCCAGTGGAGTTCTGGTAGAGGATCGGGTAGTAGCTGGTGCCGATGATGGTGTTCTCCTCGCTCGCCACGTCACTGCTGTAGTTGTCGATGTAGAGCCCGAAGCCGAAGACCCGGGCGAAGTCAGCGCCGGCGCCGTCCGTGTTCCCGAGCACCGAATCGATCACGTTCCGCCGCAGCGTGACGTTGCGGAGCGCCGTGCTCCCGAAGCCGTCTCTCCCGTAGGTCCTGATCGCGCCACAGTCTCCCTTCGTGACGCACGCCTCGACGATGGCGTTCTCCTCTACCGTGGTATTGCCTCCGAAGAGGTCGAGACCGCAGTACCCCGTCCGCTCGATGCGGTTGTGGCGAAACACGATTGAATGGGAGTTCCATGCCGCCTGGTCGACGGGCATGTGCACACCGTCTCCGTTCTCGGTGCAATTGTCGCCGAAGAACTCGCAGCCGAGCCCGCTCACGCCGAGGTTCTCGGCCAGCCCCACGTTCTGGATGACGTTGTCCTGGAACGTCGTGCGCGAAGCGTAGCTCTGGATCCCGAAGTGGTTGGGTCCGTCGATCACGTTGTTCGCGATCACCTGGTCGGCGCCACCTCGCCAGCCGCTGTCGGCGCCGGCGTCCCACACCCACGTGGCCAGGTTGAGACCGATGCTGTCCACGTTGCGGATGGTGTTGCAACGGATCACCAGCGCCGAGTTCTCGTCGGTTCCGAGGTTGATCGGCGTGGTGATACCGTGCCGGAACCCGTTCTCGATGTGCAGGTTCTCCAGCACCACGTAGCGGATGTGGGCGCCCAGGTTCTCGCCCAGAACCACGATCCCGCGGGTCCCCGGGTCGTCCGGATCTTCCACGTCCATCGGGATCACCGAGGCTTCGACCCCGCTTGGCTCGGTCGAGCTGAAGAGCGTCACCCGCTGGCGCTCGCGGTCGAAGTACCACTCACCGGCCTGATCGAGGGTGGCCGGGTGGTTCGTGATGAGGTACCCCCAACCGTGCCCGAGGTCCGAGGTGCCGCATTCGTCCCAGCAGGAGAGCGCGTCCTCCAGCACGAGAGCACTCCCGCTCGAGGAGACGACCCGGCGGTTCAAGAGTAGCCAGCGAATGGTCTTGACCCGGATCACCGCACCCGCAAAGTCACCAGCAGGCAGCTCGTCGTCCTCGATCGTCGTGCCATTCGGCTGTCGGTCGATGTACGAGTACCCATGATCGAAGCTCGCGTCATCGGCGTTCGGCCAACGCCCGAGCGGCAGCCGTTGCTCGCCCTGGAAGAGCTGGTTGATACCCTGCCCGAACCGCCCCGCGTTCGCGCCCGCACCAAGGTCGGCTTCCCAGAGGTGATCACCCTGTTCGACCCAGCCGCTGATCGGCTGCGAACCGCTCAGGATCGGCTGGTCTTCGCAGGTGCGCGGGTAGGAGCCAAACACGATGTGCTGGCACGCCTCGCCCGAGTCCGTGATGACGAGCTGTTCGCCCCGCCAAACGTCGCCACAGCGAAACAACACCTGGTCTCCGGGCACCAGCTCCAGCGCATTGACCGCCGCCACAGTGGCGAGCGCCGTGTCTTCCGAGAGCCCGTCATCGGTATCCCTCCCGGTCGAGCTCGACACGTAGAAGGTCCGCGCCGCCGGGTTCGCTTGCCCCGCGCACTCGGCATCCTCCTCGAACGCGTCGCTGCAGGAGGCCTCGAGCACCACCGGAGCGCCACCGGTGACTCCACCGCCCGTCGATTGGCCCCCGGAGCCGCCGGTACCACCCCCAATGCCGCCGCCGCTGTCGCCCCCACCCGTCCCTGCCCCACCCGTCCCTGCCCCACCCGTCCCTGCCCCACCCGTCCCTGCCCCACCCGTCCCTCGCCCGCCCGCTTCTTCGCCGCCGGTTTCCGCTCCGCCTGCTTCGAAGCCACCGGTCCCGCTGCCCGAGACTCCCCCGGTCCGAGCACCGCCCCCCGCTCCTCCGGTGGCGCCAACACGGCCACCGGATGCGGCACCCGCCGTCCCGGTGGTCCCCAGCCCACCGGCAGCGTCACCCGCCGTTTCCACACCCCCGGACTCGTTCCCACCTATCGCTTCCCCGCCCCCAGCGCCACCCGACACGACCGCGCCGCCGTCACCACCGGAAGATGGGCCGTCGTCGTTACCGTCGTCCTTGCCCTTGCAGGCAACGAGTAGCACGACCAGCGCCCCGCAGAGTCCTACCGCCTTCGTCGTCATTCCGATCCCCTTCCCGGGTGGAGCGTAGCATTCCCCCCCCCATCGCCACAGTACCGGCTTCGGCCGTGGCGCCCGAACCCCGCACCCTCGACGCGCAGCGGAACCTCCTGTCCGGGGCGGTCCCAGCCCCGAACGACGTTCGGACGGTCGCGCCGGAGGACCAGGTGATCGGCGCCAGACAGGCCGAGCTCGAGCGCCGTCAGGTGCCGTTCCTGGCCCCGCGCGGAGGCGGGCCTCGGGGTAGCGAACACGGTTCGCGGTGGGACCGATGGTCTGGCACAGGGTCGGGGTGCCCCCGAGGATGAGGTGGTCCGACGCCGACTCGCGCACTGCGCCTGCGGATGGTCGGGCGTTGGCCAAGCGACCCGACCTTCCCGGAGCCAGGACGAGAGCCGCTCGCGAGTGAGGCAGGAACGTCCTTGCTTCCCCCATCCGCAGGGCTATCGGTACGCAATGTCCTCGAGCTACCAGCGGTTCTTCGAGCAACAAACCTACGCGGTCGTCGGACACACGGCCAGCAAGCCGTTCCCGATCCTCACGTACCGAGGCCTGAAGCGACGCGGCAAGCAGGTCTTCGCGATCGATCCGGACGCCAAGCGGATCGACGACGACCCCGTCGTCCCCGATCTCGCGAGTCTGCCCCAGCCGGTCGACGGGGTCGTGATCGAGGTGCCTCGGACCGAAACGCTGCCCTGGGTGGAGCAGGTGGTGGCCGCGGGCGTCAAGCACCTGTGGCTGCACATGAGCGCCGACACCCCCGAGGCGATCGAGCTCGCCCGCAAGAACGGCATCGAGGTCCGCCACGGCACCTGCGCCGTCCAGTACCTCGATGACGGCTTCCCGCACAATGTGCACAAGCTCATCCGCCGCGTGCTCGGCCGATACTGACGGCGAGGAGCGGGCGGTGGCCCGCGATGAGCGCGCCTTCTGTCAGGCACCAGGCGCGTCGATCCGCCGAAGGATGTCCCAGTAGGCGCCACGCTCGCCGCGAGCGATCGCTGCGAGCAGGGCAGCGTGATCGTTGTAGTTGTGGTCGTCACCGCGGTGGCCGAGCTCGTCCGTCGGGAGGAAGAAGCGCGGGTCGTTGCCGATGAGCTCGCGCACCAGCGCCGCGGGTCTCGGCCCGAGCGCGCTGGCGAGATAGTACACGGGCGTCAACAGATCGACGGCACCCGTGGACCGACGCCGGATCGAGGGGTGATGCTCGAGCGGCCCCTCGGCGAGCGCAAGGGCGAGCGCACGGGTGCCGGGATAGAGACGCATCCCGAGCCCGACGCCAACGCAGTCGGGCTCGGCAGAGCGCAGCACGGACACCGTCTCGCGTACGGTGGCCGGGGTCTCCCCCGGCCCGCCGAGCAGAAGATCGACCATGCAGGTCAGGCCCGCTCTGCGGCAGGCGGCCACCGCCCCGAGGAGGTGCGCGCGGCGATGGGGATGGCGATAGGTTTCGAGCATGGCGTCGCTCCCGGCGTCACCCGTGAAATCGACGCCAACGCAGCCCGCTCGTCGCATTGCGCGCGCCAGCTCGTCGTCGAACGGACGCACGGCTGCATACACGTACCACCGCACTCGATCACCGAAGCCGCGCGCCGCGAGTTCACCGCAGACCGCAGCCGCATGCGCGCGAGGCACGTTGAACTCCCCGTCGCAGATGTGCAGCGTGTCAACGCCCTGCGCCAAGAGACGGGCGACCTCGTCAGCGACCTCTCGCGGGTCGCGAGCACGAACCCGACTCCCCTTCGCGATTGGATCGGCGCAGTAGATGCAGCGCCGGGGACAGCCGCGCTTCGTCTCCACCCCGACCTGTCCACCCATCGCGAGGTAGGTGGGGTTGTCGATTGCGTCGCGGGTGCCAAGGACGACCAGGGGTCGCGGCCACGCCGGCGGGTTCGTCACGAGCGCCCCGGTCTCGGTTCGCCACAGCAGCCCCGGCACGGTTCCGAGCGCGACGCGATCGCCAACAGCCGCGTAGAGCGCGACGAGCGCCCCTTCTCCATCGCCGCGCACGCCGAAATCAGCCCCGGAACGAGCCAGGAGCTCGGCGGCGAAGATGGAGAAGCCAACCCCACCGAGGACGATCGGCGCCTCGGTGAGCGTGCGGAGACGCGCGACCAGCGCGACGAGCTCGGGAACGAACCAGGCCGCCGAGGGCCAGAAGGAGTCGTCCACGTTCCGGAACGACACCCCCACGAGCCGCGGGGAAGCCCTGGAGAACGCTTGTTCGAGCATCGCCTCCGGGTCCGGGGCGAGCCCGAGGTCGACTACCTTCGCCGCGATCCCTCGCGCCCTTGCCGCGCTCGCAACGTAGTCGAGCCCGATCGGGGCGATCGGTGGTGACATGCGATTCGCGTTGATCAGGACCAGCAAGCCGTTCTTTCCTCGACGCAAGGTAGCACCATTTCTACGCCGCCGGTTCGGCGCGAGCCCCCTGCCCCCCGAGGGCTACCCGCCTCGGCGGCATCGGGAGAGCCAAGGCTCGGCCGCGCGGCACGCTCACGAGGACGGTGCCGGTAGTGGTCCGGGACGGCAGGACGATCGGAGGACGGATCCCGCCGGGAACCTCATAGCGGGTGCATCTCGGCGAAGGGATCGATGGCGCCAGTCGGCGCCTTGGCTGGCGGCGCAGTCGGTACGGGATCAGGCAGCGCAGCGGTGGCCGGTGGAGGAGCGACCGACGGCGTCGCTGCCGTGGCAGCTGGGGTGGACGAGGCCTCGACTGGTCTCGGGTTCGGGACCGCAGCCGCCGCGGGTGCGCCGCTTGGTCGATCCCGACCGTTCCTGGGCAACACGATCACGATCTCAGGACGCGACCCATCGATGGTCAGCCGCGTGGGCTCATGCTCGTTGAGCAGGGCGAGAAGCTTGGCCCGATCACCCCGCCGGATCTTGATTTCGACCCGTCCGTTACCGATCTGCTTGTCGTCGCGGAAGAGCATGGCCCCAGGCGGGCTCGAGCGGATGATGACCGTGCTGGAGTTGGGGTCGTCGACCGCCCCGCCGCTCACGGCGGCCCGTACCGCTGCCGAGAGATCGACGCCTACCCCCGCGGAGGCGCTCCCCGCTGGCGCAGACTCGCTGATCTCCGCGTCAGGTTTGGCCAGCTCCGAGCGGGGGGGATCCCTCGGGACCACGCGCGCGGGCGGCAGGGGGACCGAAGCCGCCGCCACGTCGGCCACACGCACCGCGCGGGGCGGCGCACCCCCGATGAGGATGGGTTGGCGGCGGTACGAAACCGCGAACAGAGCAGCCGCCGCCAACGACGCGGTGGCGACCGCGGCGAGCACGGCCCAGCGTCGCGACCGGCGTGTGCGCCGAGAGAGCACGGCGAGCTCTTCGTCGAGGGACTCCTGCGGTGGAGGAGCGTCCGATGGTGGGGGCTCGATGGCGCCGCTCGCGGGTGGCGCCGCGGGCTCGTCGAGCGCGGTGGCGAGAACCGCTGACTTCGGCTCCCGCTGGTCGAGCGACGGTTCGTCCTCGTCATCCTCGGCAACGTCGGCGCCGTCGATCCAGACCGGAGCCAGCGATGACGAGGCGATCTCGCGAGCCATCACCGATGGCCGCGCGCGCGGAGCCCCGAGGCCGGAGGTCGGGGGAGCCGTTGCCACCATGGCCCGCACCGCGTCGGTGACGGCGCCCGAGGCCCGCCCCTCGTCACCCGACGCTGGCGGCGGGGACCCTGCCCGGGGCAAGGTCAAGGGGGTGGTCTTGTCAGTGGCTGGCGCGGCTCGAGGGGGGCGCGCGCTGTTCGAGGTCGGACGCGGCGGCAGGGAAGCTGGGCGCACGCTCATCGGTGCGGGGGTCTTGGCGGCGGCAGGTCGCAGGGTAGGCGCGGGGGTCTTCATTGCCGCGGCGAAACGGGCTTGGGGGGACGCCGTGGTCGTCTCCGCCGTAGTCCGCGAGCTGGCGGCTGATGTCGTCGCCGAGGCGCGACGCGCGCTCGTTGGCGCCGAGGTCACCGCCGACGACGGGCCCACGCTGGCGGGTGCCGGCGTGGTCCGTACGAAGACTGGGTTCGGGCCGGCGGGCGCCGGCGCGGCGGAGGCGGAGGCAGGGCGGACCGCGCCGGAGGGAGCGGAGTCCGATTCCGCAGCGGGACACCCGCTCGCTGGCGCCGGATCCTTCGCTGCGGCCGCTGCCCCGACCGCAGACCTGGGTTTCGAAGCCTTGCCGACGCCGGTCCTTTCAGCCGGTTCAGCCGGTGACGGAGGCAGATCGGTCGCGGTGGCGAAACGGCCGGCGGACAGCTCGACCGACACACTCGCGCTTGGGATCGATGGTGGCGCTCCGGTACCGCGAATGGGGACCGGCGCAGAGGCGACAGGTCCCTTCCCTTCCGCCTGGGCAGCGGTCTTGGTCACGGAAGAAACGAGCGGCCCCTTGGTCGATGCCGGGTGATGAGAAATATCGGCCTGCGGCGGAACCGCGCCGGGTGGAGAAGGACGCGAATCCGTGACCAAGGAGGGCGGATCGGCCGGACGAGCGTTGATGGGGAACTGACCCGATCCGTGGCTCGACGCCTTGGTTTCCCTAGCAACCGATCCGTGGCTCGACGCCTTGGTTTCCCTAGCAACCGATCCGTGGCTCGACGCCTTGGTTTCCCTAGCAACGCTCGGTTGAGGAGCGCGCTGGTCGTCGATCTCCCAGCCAGCATCCAGGTCGTCTTCGGACGGCTCGTCGGATGGGGAATTGACTGCTGTGGACGCCACGGAGTCCCTAGTACCTTGAGCCCCGTTTTTCCTGTCAGCGGATCCCCACGCCCAACATCGAGCCTGCCACGAGGCGAAGGTTCTGGTGCCACCAATGACAAGGGTGACAGGGGCTTCGGACCTCACGGGATGGCAAGACCGAGCTTCGGCGCCAGCGCCTCGATGGCGGGGCGGCCGAGGCGTTCGAGGTCGGCACGGTCGAACTCGGTACGAGCCGCACCGAAACGGACACTGGTGACGAGACGCTCGACCAGCTGTTTCTCCGCCTCGGCGAGCGCGACAGGAACGCCGTCCGCGTCCACGAGCTGGTGCTGCTGGAAGTCGTAGCCGTGGGTCCCCACCGGAGTGCAAAACGGCTGCGCGTTGCAGCCGCCGAAGGCGCTCTTCTTCACGATCACCTGATAACCTCGGTGCACGAGCTCGAGACGCCGGCGGTACGCGGTGACGAACGCGTCGATGGCCACGGTCGGGCGGAGCTCGTCGGGGAGCTTCGGGTCGAACTGCCAGTCGTCGAAGATGAGGACCCCGCTGGGCTTCAGGAGGCGCCAAGAGAGGACCGCGTCGGCGAGAACATCGTCCGCCGTGTGCGAGCCGTCGATATAGATGATGTCGTAGCTCGCGGGAACGAGCGCGGGCAGAACGTCCACCGACAACCCACAGTGGAGCTTGAACCTACCACCCTGCCCCGAATGCTCGAGATTCCGCCGAGCGCGGGAAAGGTAGGCCTCGTCGAAATACGGGTCGACACCCTCCGCGAGCGCAGAGTCGGCGGTGAGCACATGCTTCAGCATCCAGATCGCGCTCATGCCCTCGAAGGTGCCCACCTCGAGGTACCGAAGGTTCGGTCGCTCACGGAACGGGGCAAGGTGCTCGTTCCAAACCGGAACGTTGCGGGTGAACCAGTCTTCGGAAAACTCGTACCCGGGCCCGAAGGTCGCCTCGGGAGGGCTCGCGGGGTTGTCGGGATAGTCCGGATGTCTGATCGTCTGCCGGCAATCCGCGAGCGGCGCGTCCACGCTGCTGCGGGTGCCAGAGCCCGCGTTCTGACAGGCGCCAGCGACGGGCCCTACGAACGCGATGATTGGGAAGAAGACGAAGATCGAGCGTCGGGGCGGGAACCCTCGGTGTGGCCTCATGGCGGGCACATGCTAGAGCACCGACCAGGCTGCCGACAGCAACGGCAGCGCTGGCAAGATCTACCGACGGGTCGATACCCCACGTCCTCACCCGCCCGGCAATTGCTGGGTGGGGCCCGGAGAACGCGGGTGCCTAGAGCACCGATCAGGTTGCCGACAGCAACGGCAGCGCTGGAGACGCTTCCGTGCGAGGCGAGGACGCGTTTCCAGCGCTGCCTCTGGAGAGGTCTGCTGCCGGTTCGGTGCTCTAGTCCCTTGGCGGGGTGATCTTGACCGGATCTGGCAGAACATTTCTCAATGTTCTCGCGGCCATCAGCGCTCAGGCGTCAGCGCTCAGGGTCTCCGCGTTC
>JAFGBI010000371.1 GCA_016933275.1 Polyangiaceae bacterium
CTCTGCCGCGACTCAGGAGGCCTCCATTCTGTAGCGCGATACCTAGCAGATCCGTCCTGCGACAATGACCTCCCGCTGGCCGAGCGTATCTCGAGCTACTGGTGCGGTGCCGTACCGACGTCGATGACCGCATTGGTTGGGTTCCCGTCGGAAGACCTGGATGGATCGGCGGAATCACCCATCTACGCTTGGCTTGTCGGCAGCGGAGAAGAGGGGCCCCTCGATCCCTTCATGATCCCGTCCGTCGCACCGCGGCCGCCGGTTCCGCACCCGAGGACCGGAGAGGTCCCGCTCACGGTGGCCGAAGCGCAGGAGCTCGGGTCCTTCACGCTCAATGGTCACGAGCACAGTCTCGCGGCTGGGCTCCAGCTCGCATGTCGGGCATTTCTCGAATCCCCCCGACCATGCGATGAGGTCGTTGGACCGTGCATCTGCGCGAATGGCCAAAGGGGGTGATGACCCGCGGTGCGAGGCCACGCCCGGGGCGGGAGAGAACGTGCAGTACGCGTTGGGGGCCGCGCCGGGCGTCCGCCAACTCACGATCATTCGGGAGCGGTCGTTTCGCGGAGGACTGCACTACTTGGGCTCGTACTGCGACGATCCTGAAGACTACGCCGCCGACGTGGTGCGGGCGATCGTCGCGGACTTTGCTCATTGGGGCGGCTGTCCTGTGTTCGCCCCCATACCGACCGACGGGTGTTTCCTCGTGGAGGCGAGCTTCGCGCCCGCTCATTGCACCTGCGAGGAGCGGGGTCTTCGCCGGCACCGTGAACCGAAGCTCGTCGAGGCCCTGGCGAACGAACTGTCTCCTGGTTCCTGCACTGCCATGGCCGACCCCTCCTGTGCAGAGGCATGCATCTGCGAGCTCCCGGAGCTCAGCGGCGAGGCTCGCGACCTCTGCCGGAGCAGCGACGCGCCATACCTCCTCGATCCGACGACCGGGGGCCCCCTGCGCGGCTGGTGTGACATCGACAGGGATGCACCGCTGGCAGCACCGTGGCTCGACGCCCGCTCGTGTCCCGTCGAGGACGGCCACCTTCGCGTCCTGACGGACCCCACGGCTCCGAGTCGGATGCTCCACGCGACCGCTTGCGAGAGATGAACTGGGCACGGGCGCGGACCCGGGGAGGAATGAGGGTCCAGGCACCATCCTCCGCGAGCGCGGCCCCATCCACCCCCGCAAACGTCGCGAAAGCGCCGTCCCAGCCGGTTGCGATTCGGGGCGGGGGATGCGCGCCAGCTTCATCCCACACGTTTGTGGTGAGGCGGGTCGTCTTGACACCTACCTTTGGCGGAGTCTTTCCGTTAGCTTCCGCGCGTGTCGAAGCTCGTCGGGTGCCCGAAATGCGGGGGTGAATCAAAGAGGATTTGGTTCACCTGGTGGGGTGGTTTCCTGGGACCATTGATGTTCAGGCACTCGAAGTGCCCAGGCTGCGGCGTCACCTACAGCGGGAAGACCGGTGAATCGGACGACACGAAGATCGTCGTCTACGTTGGCGTTTCGCTCTTCGCGGTGCTGTTCGTGGCGGGACCCATCTGCGTGGTTGGACCCGACCATCTGCTCGAGAGTCTGGTGGAATGGCGGCAAGAGGCTCGGTGGAGCCTACGAGAGGAGCTGACGTTCATCCCCGGACCCGTGGCGATTGGGGCATCCGCGGGCGATGAGTGCGTGGTGGGTTTGGCGAGGGTCGGCGGTGAGCTCTTCGTGGCGGGTGTGTCGAGCTCCAAGAACGAGGACCGGTTCCGTGTGGGGCCGCTGAAGACCGCGAATCCCCAGGCGATCCAGTTCGCGGTCGCTGGTGCCTCCTTCGTTGGGATCTTGACGCCAGAGCACCGGTTCACGGTCGTCAGCTGCGACGAGAATCGAGTCTTCTCCGAGACGGAGTTCCCCGAGGCAACTCGGCTCTGCGCCCACGCCCACGATGGCACGTTCGGACTCGAGGAGAGCGGTTTCACGCGCTTCGTCCGCTATGACGGCACCTCTCCCCCCTTCTTCTCTCGCGTGGAGCTCCCATGCCCCGACGGCGAGTTCGACTCCCCGGACTCGATCCCGGACTGGATCCCGAACGAGCTCGCCGGGTACCAGGTGCTTGCCAAGCTCGGTTCGATTGCGGCCTTTGCCACGCTGTATTCTCACCGCGGTGGTCCGGGCAAGTATGCCTTGACCTACAGGGGGTTTTTCTCGCGCGCCTGGTACGACCACGTGGCAGCGCCCGAGGTCAAGGTGAGGGCGCGCACGCCGCTGATGGATCTCTCCGCGAAGCAGATTGCGGTGAGCTACGAGGCGGAGCCCAACCTGACCCACGTCGCACTCTACGACCGCGACTCGAGCGGTGACCGAGTCTGGGACGTGGCGCTACCCGAGTTGACGCCTTACGCACCCGCGTGGAAGGTGGTTGCCGGAGACGAAAACATCTACGTGCTGAGGGGTGGACGGATGGATATCCTCCGGATCGGGAACGGCCAGCACGTGGGTACCGTGGGAGGAGCGGGACTATAGAGAGCGACCGGCGTGCCGATGACGCCCGAGATCGGCAGTCAGGTTGCTTGCTGCGAGGAATCAACAACCTAGGGAGGGGCGCCCTCGTGCCGCTCGCTCGTGTGGACCCCAACAGCGCGGTCACCGGCGGGTACGGGATCTCCCCCGAGAGGGATCGGGGAGTCGGGCCCGCGCGCCACGAGCGGTCGTGAACGCCGCGACTGCGGACACGGTGGAAGGGGAGCGCGCGCTTCCACGGTGTGTTCGCGCCACGGAGGTCGTGCCGCGCCGGCGCGGCGCCGCACTCGGCCACAGCCAAGGGCGGTCGCGGATCGGGGACGACCGGGGATCACCGCGCCCGACTTCCCAGCGTCACCGCCCCTGGATCTCGAGACGTGGACCATGTAGCCTGGCCACGGGCCGGGATGGCTGGACGCCTTTCGTCCCCGAGACGCAACGGTATGGCTTCGAAGGGTATTGGGGCCTGCGGCGCGGGCCTGCTGGTCGCGCTCGCGGCGGCGTGCGGCGGCGAGACGAGCTCTAGGTCGACCGACCAAGGAGAGGCAGCGGGCACCTCCTCCGGCGGCGCCGTGGCGACCGGGGGCCGCGACGACACGGGCGGCGATGCGGGCGCCCCCGCCGCGGGCGGCTCGACCGGTGGCGGCGGAGCCAGCGGCGGTGACGCGGGCGGCCCCGCTGCTGGCGGTACGGGTGGCACGACCCCGGGCACGATCCCGCCGGACTGGACCGACGAGTGCGAGCCCTCGGAGATCGGTCCCTGCGGCGGGCAGTCCACCATCGAGGCGGAGGCGATGACCCTCACGGGAGCCACCGTGGTGGACTGCGATTGGGCGTTCGGGGGCGCCGTGGTGGTCGTGAACGCCGGCGACACCCTCACCTACGTCGGCTATGAGCCAACCGGCGACGACTGCACCCTGATCATCGCCTATCAGGTGTGGGAAGACGGCGTCGACGCCTCCGCGCTCACCGTCGGCCCGCACGCAGCCGACACCACTCCACGGACCGTCACGCTGCCGCTCCACGATCCGAGCAGCAACGGGCTTCAGTACGGGCTGATCGAGGTGCCCTTCTCCACCGGCAGCGTCTGGACCGTCGAGCTCACCGGCGCCGGCCCCACCGTCGCCATCGACCGCTTCGCATTGCGGTGCTGAGCGGTACGGGTTCGCGGTCACAGACTGAGTATGTAGGTGGATCTTCGCTGGAGCGCGTCACCATCACGCGCCGACACCATCCGTTCGAGGGCAAGTCCTTTGC
>JAFGBI010000372.1 GCA_016933275.1 Polyangiaceae bacterium
CGCGCCGCCCGCCGGGGCTCCGCCGGTCTCTGCACCGCCAGTTGCTGGCTGTCCGCCGGTCTCCGCACCGCCAGTCGCCACGCCTCCAGTTGCCATGCCGCCCGTCCCGGCTCCGCCGGTCTCCGCACCGCCAGTCGCCACGCCTCCAGTTGCCATGCCGCCCGTCGCAGCTCCGCCGGTCTCCGCACCGCCAGTCGCCACGCCTCCAGTTGCCATGCCACCCGTCGCAGCTCCGCCGGTCGCAGCGCCCCCGGTGCCGCCCATTGGCGCTCCGCCCGCACCCGCTCCGCCGGTCGCCACGCCGCCGGTGCCGCCTGGTGGCATCCCGCCAGCCTGCGTTACTCCACCCGTCCCCGGGACGCCCCCGATTCCCGCGGTGACGAGCCCACCGGTTCCACCCGGGAGCGCCCCGCCGGTCGCCGCGACGCCTCCGCTCCCGCTGGCGCCGGTGGCAGGACCACCCCCGACGAAGCCCACGGAGCCACCGGCAGAGTTCGCGCCCCCGATCGCGGACGTGGCTCCGACGCCGCCCGTTTCCGCGGCGCCGGAACCCATGCTGCTCTCGCCGGTATCACCGCAACCAGCGAGACCAACGACCAAACCGAGCCCGACGAGCAAGCCGATCGGATAGCTGAGATTTGATTGCATCAGCAGACCGGTGGAAGAGAGGTCGAGCGGCATCAAAGCACCTCTTGAATCCCTATTTGCTACTCAACTCTAGCGAGCTCGTTACGGTCGAAGGAGGGGACGTTTCAGTCCCCCCCCTCACCCGAGTCGATCCGCGTCGTCTGCGAGCCGGATGCGAAGCCTGCATCGCGAGCGTTACGCCGAACGTGGCGAATAAAAACATTCAGCAAAGGTGAAACGACTGCGGCCGACGCGCGAGCAACAATCGGTCCAACGTTTTCTCGCAGAGTTCGAGCCCGCCAGGACCGTACCTTTGGGACCGGCGCTGTGCGCATGGAGACACCTCGCTCGAGCGGACAACGTCGTGAAGCCAACCTGCTCAGCATTCGGCGGTGCTTCTGGCACGACGTCTTCGCCGAGGTGGCAATCTCGAGCTCACACAGCCTTCTGTGATTTCAAGCGCAACTTGGCTCTCCGTCATCGATCCCGGCCACCACGATCTCGGTTCGAGCGCACAACCACGCTTGGCTGGGGCGGAACGCACTGCCCGATCGCCCTCCTATCCGGGGTGCTCCAGTTGCAGGTCGGGAGAGGGCAAAGGTGTCCTCTCCTCGGTGGCCAAAGCGCGGGGTAGATGATGCGCCATGACTAGGCCAACGACCATGACTAGACCAACAAGCGCTTACCTGGCCGGAATCGTGTGTCTTGCCTGGGGCTGTTCCGGCAGCGGGGACTCGACTCAGTCCTTCACGGGGGGTTCGTCAGCAGCCCCAGCGAGCCCGGGAGGCGGCACGGGTGCGTCCGTTGGCGCGGGCGGATCGACAGGTGGGAGCGGTGGGAACGCCGTCGGCGGTGGTCAGGCCTCACTCGGCGGGCAGGTAGGCAGTGGAGAACTCACCTCGCAGGGCGGAACCCCACCGGTCGGTGGACAGCCGGCGGGGGGTGGGACTCCGGCGACCGGAGGGCTCGCGGCAACCGGAGGCAGCCCCGGAAGCACGGGTGGCGTGGAAACCGGCGGACAGGCCACAGGGGGCCAGAACACGGGGGGCGTGGAAACCGGCGGACAGGCCACAGGGGGCCAGAACACGGGGGGCGTGGAAACCGGCGGCAACGCGAGTGGCGGAGCCTCGACAGGCGGCAGTGGCACCGGTGGCTGTGAGAAGGGCACGACCGCGGGGAACGAGGTCGTCATCATCGGCGAGTCGTTCATCGCCATGAGTAGCATTCCGGAACACCTCGCAGAGACTGCAAGAGCCGAAGGCTCCCTCCAGCAGAACGAGTCGTACATTGACAATTCAGTGAGCGGCACGACCTTGGCGAACGATCAGATCCCCAGCCAATACCGCGACGCTCAGGCCAGCAATGACATCAGGTTCGTGGTCATGGACGGTGGGGGAAACGACTGCTTGCAGGCCAACAACCCGGATGGAGCCCTCAGTGCGGCACAGTCCTTGTTCGAGACCATGGCGCAGGACGGCGTCGAAAAGGTCCAGTACTTCTTCTATCCGGACCCCATCGGCAGCCAATACTCATCTCTCCAGAGCTGCCTCGATACGTTGCGACCCCAGATGCAGGCCCTGTGCGAGGGGCTCACAGCCCCGAAATGCTACTGGCTGGACCTGCGTCCAGTCTGGGACGGGCACGACGAGTATACGTCGGACGGAATCCACCCCACGGAGGCGGGTAGCGTTGCCACGGCCGATGCGATTTGGGAAGCGATGGTGGCCAACTGCATTGCGCAATGATTCAACCGCAACGCGGTGAATGACCGGATGGCGATCATCACGAGAGGTGTGCCATGAAGACCTTGCGCTTCCTTCTGGCAGCAATTGGGTCAGTCGCCGTGACGGCGTGCTCGGGCGGCGAAGGGGCGCCCGTTTCAGATGGATCCGGTGGTGCCGCGACGGGTGGCACGGCCGTAGGCTCAGCGGGGACAGGAGCACGGTAGCCAACGAACGGAGGCGCAGCGACCGGCGGGGTCGGCGCGACCGGCGCGACCGGCTTGGGCGGCTCTGGCCTCGGAGGAATGGCCACGACGGGTGACGCGCCCACAGGAGGAACGGGCGGAGCCGGTGGCTGTCAGAAGAGCACGACCGCGGGCAATGAGGTCGTCATCATCGGCGAGTCGTTCATCGCCATGAGCAGCATCCCGGAAACGATCGAAGGCCTGGCAGCAGAAGACCGGAAGCGGATGGAGCGCGAGGGGCGGGAGTCACTCCTCCGGTAACCACTGCCAGACGCGCACATAGTCCGCGCGGAGCTCCTGCGGATAGTCTCCGGCGGCCGGCGCCTGATCGAGGCCGCCCAACGCGAGGCTGAGCTTGAGGTGGAAGGGGCGGTGGAACGGGTTCTGCCCGTCGGGCTGGTAGAGATCGGCCGGGGGCAGCAGGAGGCTATTTGCGAGCACGTCGTCCACGTACCATTCCATGCGTTCGGGCCCCCAGTCGAGCGCGAACACGTGCCACCCGGTGTCGGGTGCCGCGATCATGTACTCGGGCCCCATCGCGACCCCATGCCTCACACCGGCGACCGCGTCATCCCACGTGCCGTAGCTCACCCCAGTCAATATCCCTCCGGGGTTCTGGCTCTGGTGGTTGGCGACCACGATGTCGCCCCAGGCGGGCCAGGTGCCGCTGTAGCAGGGTGTCGGGTCGACGCAGGTGTTGACGGGCATCCCCGGGGCTTCCGGCAGCATCCAGAACGCGCTCGAGCAACCGCGGCCGAGCGGCATACGCAATCTGACCTCGAAGCGGCCGAAGGTCAGGGCCTGCCGGCCGAGCGTCGTGACCGAACCCGAGGTGAAGTCGGCGCCGTCGTAGGCCTCGGCCCGCGCCGTGATCACGAGCTCACCGCCCTCGACGCGGACGTTCTCCGCGCGGTCGGTGTAGGCCTGCGCCTCGGCGTTGCGGAGGTCGAAGCCCGTCTCGAAGCCGAACGTGGCGGGGTCGAGGGTCGTCCCCGAAAACCCCTCGTCCAGCACGAGCGACTGCACTAGCCGGGTGCCTCCCGACGCCACGCAAAAGCCGTCCTTCTCGCAGCGCGCGCCGACGGCGAGGTTCGCGCACTCGGGATCGGTGCCGCAGCGCAGCCAGTGCGTCGAGCTCGACGAACGGGGCCCGGACGGGCCACAGCCACTGCTCGCGAAGCCAGCGAGCACGATGCAAAGCACGGGCCTCCACAAGCTCGGCAGATTGTGCCGGGGGCGGGACCAGGGACGGGCGTCGTGCATCGCTCGCGACTCTGGCTCAGGCTAGCCCAAACCGACCGTGCGAGACAGTGCCGGATTTGGCACTGGTTTGACGCCGTCGACCGCGGGATAATTCCGGGGAACCCCGCGATCCGAGCCCCCCTGAGATCACTTGAACGCGCACCTCCTCATTGATGCGATCGTCCAGCAGACGATGGTCTTCATCGCGCAGCTTGCGACCTCCGGTGGCGTACGCACCCCGCTCGCGCAGGTGGCCGATCAGGTGTTCCTGGAGCTCTCGGCGGAGCTCCAGAGCCAAGGCGTCAGCAAGAAAGTCATCGCCGACATGTTCGGCATGGCACTGCGCACTTACCACCGCAAGGTCCAGGCCTCGCGCCAGAGCCAGACAGAGACGGGACGCACGGTCTGGGAGGCGATCTTCGAGCACATCCGCACCCACGAGCCGGTTGCCGGTGTCGACGTGCACCGGCGCTTCATTGATGACGACGTCGAGGTGGTCACGGGGGTGCTCAACGATCTCGTGAGCTCGGGGTTGGTTTACCGCGCTGGCCGGGGAGAGACGGCCGTGTTTCGCACGGCAGCGGCCGCCGACTTCGCCGCGGCGGGGCAGCGCACGACCGATGCCTGGGACTGGCTCGTGTGGCTTACGGTGTATCGCCGGGGGCCGGTCACCGAGTCCGAAGTCGAGCAGCAGGCGCGAGTTCCCGCGGAGCAGTGTCGCGCCGCGCTCGAGCGGCTGCTGGCCGAGGGCCGCGTCACCAGCAGTGGCGAGGGCTCGGAACGGACCTACACCAGCGGCCGCTTCGAGATCCCGCTCGGTGAGTCTCACGGGTGGGAAGCTGCCGTGCTCGACCACTTCCAGGCCATGGTGACCGCCATCGTCACCAAGCTCGGCGAAGGCGCTGCCAGCGCCCACCCCGGCGACCTCGTCGGGGGATCGACGTGGTCCCTCGACGTGTGGAAGGACCATCCTCTGCGCGACCAGGCGGTCTCGACGCTGGCGCGGTTGCGGCGGGAGATCGAGGAACTCCGCCAACGAATCGACGCGCACAACGCCGTCCACCCGCCCGCCGAGCCGCGTGAGCGCGTCGTGGTCTACGTCGGTCAGTGCGTGCGCGGAACCTGAAGCCGGCTGGCTCGCGGCCTGAGGAACCCGAGCGCAGGGGCGTGGGGGCGCGCTCCTGCGAAACCCGAAAGCTCGCGCCCCGCTGCGCGGCCAGATCCGGCGCTGGCGGGCGCTGCCATTCTTGACACTGGCCCGCGCGCCGTACGCGTGAAAAGCCGACTGAGCGGGCGCGCGTGGGCCCAATCCCGAAGGCTCGTGTCCGCTTCGCCGGGTCGGGGTGCCCCGACTCCGTGTCCCTCCACCCGCTGCCTAGCTCGGCGCTCCAGAAACCCAGGGTCGTTCCCATGACCTTCCCTCAGACGCTCCTTCGCCTCGCTCCCGCCGTCGCGGTGTCCTCGGTTGCGCTCACCGCCCCCGCCAAGCCCTACAAGGGCGCCGAGGTCTACTCGGTACAGGCCTATCAGTACGGAAAGATCGAGATGCGCATGTGCATGGCGCGCGGCAGCGGTATCCTTTCGACGTTCTTCCTCTACAAGAACGGCTCGGAGGCGGCCGGCGCCTTCTGGGAGGAGGTGGACATCGAGGTCTTCGGCAAGAACGATGCGAACGGCTGGCAGTCGAACATCATCACCGGCAACCCGAAGCAGACGTCCGAGCAGGCACACACGCACGCGTTCTCGCTCGCCGACGACTATCACACGTTCGCCCTGGAATGGACGCCGAGCTCGATGAGCTGGTACGCCGACGGCGCACTCGTGCGGCGCACCGAGGGTGGACAGGCAGCCCAGCTCACGAGCCCAGAGTCTCTGCGCTTCAACATATGGGCCTCCGACTCCGAGGCTTGGGTGGGGCCCTTCGATGACGCCGTGCTGCCGCAGTACCAGTTCGTGAACTGGATCCGGTTCTACCGGTACGAAGGGGGCGAGTTCGTGCTCGACTGGACGGACGATTTCGACGCCTTCGACACCGCGCGATGGGCCAGGGCCAACTGGACCTTCGACGGGAATCTCGTCGACTTCGAGCCAGCGAACGCGATCGTGGTCGATGGGACGCTCGTTCTCGCCCTGACGATGGAGGGCCAGACCGGATTCGTCGGAACGGTGCCCGTCGACGGGGGGACCGCGCCGGAGGGCACCGGCGGCGCGCCCGCCACCGGTGGATCCTCGGGGACGGGCGGCGTCATGGCCTCCGGCGGCACGATGGCCTCCGGCGGTACGACGGCTACCGGCGGCACGATGGCCGCTGGCGGCACGATGGCTACCGGCGGCGGTACGACGGCTACCGGCGGTACGATGGCCTCCGGCGGTACGATGGCCTCCGGCGGTACGATGGCCTCCGGCGGTACGACGGC
The DNA here is from genome assembly GCA_016933275.1 of Polyangiaceae bacterium. Lineage (GTDB taxonomy): Bacteria > Myxococcota_A > Polyangia > Polyangiales > Polyangiaceae > JAFGBI01. Next base: position 6,253 of record JAFGBI010000372.1, read on the forward strand.
TACCGGCGGCACGATGGCCGCTGGCGGCACGATGGCCGCTGGCGGCACGATGGCCGCTGGCGGCACGATGGCTACCGGCGGTACGACGGCTACCGGCGGTACGTGGTCAAACGGGAGCGTCCAAACCGGTGGCGCGCCGTCCTTCGGGGGTAGCGCCGGCACCGGCGAAGCGCTCCGGACTGGAGGGGTCCCTACGGTTGGCGGAACGGCGGTGAGCGGGGGCGACAATGCGCTCGCCGGAACGGCCCCATACGGCGCGGATCCTGGGGGGGACGAGGGCGGCTGCGCTTGCACTGCGGTCGGGCCGCGTTCGCGTGCCTGGTATCAGCTCGCTGCCGCGGCTCTGGCATGCGGCACTTTCGTCACTCGCGGCCGCCGTCGGCGAAAGGGCGCGCGATCGTGACGCGCCCGCAACCATCACGCCTCTCGCCCATCACGGAGAAAAGGCAACCATGCCGCACCCCTGCACTAGTACCCGTGGGACGGCTTCCACAACGGAGCCGACACCTCGGCGCCCCCAAAGTACCTAGCGGCCTACCGCCACATCAAGGACGTGTTCGGGAATGCCGGCGTGGCCAACGTGCTCTGGGACTCGAATACAGAAAAGGAGTAATCCCATGATTCACAAATGGCTCACCGGATGGCTGGTTCCCGTGGTGCTCGGCGCGGCGGGCCCGGCACTCGCGGTTTCGAGCGCCGAACTCTATCGAGGCCAGGCCTCCACCTATGGCCGCTTCGAGGCGCGCATCCGATTCGCGCCCGGAGACGGGGTCGTGAGTTCGTTCTTCCTATGGAAGTCGGGTTCAGAAGTGGCGGGCGCCTACTGGAACGAGCTCGACTTCGAGAAGCTCGGTGCCGATTGTCGCCTGCAGACCAATATCCATTACGGCGCGCCCGTTGCCCAAGATCCTCAGACCGACGCCGTGGCAGGCAACCTCTGTGCAGAGTATCACACGTATGGGTTCGAGTGGACGCCGACCTATATCGCGTGGCTGGTGGACGGTCTCGAGCTGCGGCGTGAAACCGGAGCAGCTGCCACGGCGTTTGCCGAGAATGCCAGCGCCGGCATGCAGTTTCGCTTCAATATCTGGCCGGGTGATGCGAGCTTCGGGGGCAACTTCGACCCCGCCGTCCTGCCCGTTCAGCAGTACATCGCCTGGGTGCAGTATTCTTCCTTTGCCGACGGCACCTTCACCCAGCAATGGCGGGAGGAGTTCGACGGTACGGCCTTACCGAGCGGGTGGTCTGCCGGTACCTGGGCTTCCCCCAAGAGCTACTCGACGCACCTGGCGGCCAACGTCGTTTTCGTGGGTGGGATCGCGGTGCTCTCGCTGACCCCGGACGATGCGACTGGCTTCACCGGGGACCCTCCGGCTGACGACGCAACCGGAGGCAGTCCGGGCTCCGCTGGCACTGCCCCGACCGGAGCTACGTTGGGCGGGAGCAACTCTATTGCGGGCGGCGGCTCGAGCACGGGCGGAGCGAGCGCGACCGGTGGATTGTCGACGGGAGCAGGGGGCCAGGACGGCGCGCCGTCGAGTGGGGGCGCTTCGAGCGTAGGGGGAAACAGCGCCACGCCGAACGCGAACCCGGACAACGGGTGCAGCTGCCGCATGCCGGTGGGCTCACGTTCTGCGGGTGGCTCCGGCCTGCTCGCGGCAAGCATAGCACTCGCACTTGCGTCTCTGCGACGCCGGACGCCGCGAACACGACAGCATGCCCGTCCACCGCGTCGTCGCCAACCTCGGTCGTAAACCAGCGGATTTCGCCTTTCCGAATCACGGAAACTCGGGCTCCCCGTCGTCCTCGATGGGGCCCTGGGGTCGCAGGACGAGCCAGGAGCCGTTCGTGAACAGATCGCCGAAGTCCCGGAGCAGGCGGGTCTTCTGGGCCGGCGGCGGAGTGACCCGCTGATGGGTGAGCACAAAGGTCGTCCAGAACAGCGCCGTTGCGATCACGCCGTAGATGACGAACGTGAGCTGATAGCCGAGCCGAAGATCTCCGTTGCCGAGTGATTCGGTCATGAACGGCAGAGTGGCCTTGACCACGAGACCGGCTGCGAACGCGAACAGGAACTCGATCGACGAGATACCGGTGCGCTCGATCGAGCTCGAGCTGATCGTGCCGAGCAGCGCCGTGTACGGGATGTTCACCGCCGTGTGGATCGTCATCATCAGGTTGTAGGTGACCCATGCCCAGACGATCTTGCCCTGCGCGGGAGGGCCACACTGGCTCCAGGGTAGCCTGGCGCTGGGGCAACCTGACCGACTTCGTTTGGCTTGAAATGACGAGCCTGGCCGCCAGGACGACACTCCCCCTGAAACTCTTAACCCAAGGGGGGAGAAGGCAGGCCCCTGAACTCCCTCCGACACCGCGGATAGACTCAATCGAGGCAACTTGCCGCCCAACACCCCTGGAAACACCCCCCGCAGAAGGCGCGAGCCCATTGCCCGGTCGACGCAATCCCACGCTCCGCTCGAACCCGCAAGGAGAGTCACCCATGAAGAGCACTTCGGCAGCCATGCTTGTGAGTCTGGGGCTAGCGATCACCGCGTGTTCGGCCAACTCGGACACCCCGATCCTGCCGGGCACGGGAGGGACCGCGGCCCGGGGAGCGGGGACCGGTGGCGCAGTCGGGCAGGCGGCGGGTGGCAGTGCCGCGAGTGGCACCACAGTGACCGGTGGCGGCTCACCAACGGGTGCAACCGGCGGCTCAGTCACCGGGCAGGGCGGCTCGACCGGAGGGTCCCCCACTACCGGCGGTCAGTCAGCTTCAGGCGGTAGCACGGTCGGCGGCGGTGGCACGGGCGCCACGGCAGGAGTGACCTCGGGCGGCACGACGGGTTCGGGCGGCACCACGGCGACCGGCGGCACCACGGCGACCGGCGGCACCACGGCGACCGGCGGCACCACGGCGACCGGCGGCACCAC
>JAFGBI010000373.1 GCA_016933275.1 Polyangiaceae bacterium
CATGGCTGCGCGATGCGGTCGGATCGAACCATCGCCTGTTGGGGCTTCGAGGGCCCCGACGGCGGCGACGGACGGCTCGTCCCCCCCGCGCCGTTCCAGTGAACCGCAGCGCAGCGCAGCACTCCAGCGCGGGCGGCGCATCGAAACCGTCTCGCTAGCGCAGGGTGCGGGCGACGCAGACGATGTAGGCCTCCTGCTCCGGATCGCAGAAGCCCTCCTTGATGGATGCGGTCCCATCCTCGACGCATTCCCAACGGTCGACGGGGTGCCGGAGGAGGCAAGCGAGAAACCCGTCCATCTGTGCGCGACAATGCTCGCTGCTCCGCATCTCGCGGCATTCGGCGACGCAGCGGGCGTGGGCAGCACAGTGGAGCGGCTTGGTGAGCTCGCAGAGCTCGACGCAGACGTCGCCCGCGGGCGCCGCGGTCGCCTCGGCGTCGGCAACCGCGCGGGAAGCCGACGTGGCAGGCGGTGGAGTCGGCGCTGCCAATGCCGCGGGGGCCGGGGTCTGGGCGGCGCAGGCCGAGGCGGACGGATGGGGCTCGCCGTCGCCCGCTCGCCGACAGCCGGGCGAGCCGCTGAGGAGGGCGAACGAGGCGATGAGGCAAGGCAGGACGCGTGGCGCGAGCATGGGACGCCCGCATACCGCACCGAGCGGGCGCGGCTCAATAGCGGCCGCGGCGCAGCGCGATGTCCGCATCGGTCCGTTGCGCTCGCTCAACTTACGGCGCCGTTTGGGCGCGGCCCCGGGGGGGGCCGCCGCCGGACAGCTCGCCCCGTCCGAACGGAACGAGTGCGCGGGCAGCCCGGCGTCGTTCTCCAGACTCCCCTCGCCTGTAGCGCTCCCGGCGTAGCGCACGGTGACCGGAGCGTGCACTGTCCCCGTGTAGTCAAGACACTGAGGCGTCTGGCTCGCCCGGACCGACGATGCTTCCCTACTCGTACCTGGCGTAAGCTCAATGGCTCACGCCCACTGCACGTCTTTTACACCGGTCTGATTCGGCCCGAACCGGGACTACGGGCGGGGCATGGTGCAGCTCACCCTGCGCCCCGAGCGAGGAGGATGAGCCCGGTTCACCTGCCCTTCTCGTCGAGGAGCGCAGTGAGCTTGGAGGTGGTGTTCCAGTTGCGGATGGTCATCTGCTTGTAAATGGGCATCGACACCACCCGGGTGAGCTGGCTCGAGGTAGCCTTCTTGATCAGGCGGGAGAAGTAGAGGACGCCGGCGCCCGCCCAGGCCTCGTCGACGCCCTCCTTCCGCGGGAGGACCTCGAGAGCGGCCGAGGCGGTGAGGGGCTCCTTCAGGAAGAGGACGTCGTAGCGGAAGTCCTTGGGCTCGACGCCGAAGCCTGCGGGAGCGCGTCCGACGACGGCGGTCATCTGCTCCTGGCTGCGGAGGACCAAGCTGGCCTGGTAGGCGAAGGCGTCGCTGAGGGCCGCCTCGATCTGCGCGGTAAGGGCAGCGGTCTTCCCCTGGGCAGAAAACAGGACGTTCCCGCTCTGGATGTAGGTGGCCACGTCGCCGAAGCCCTGCGCCTCGAAGCACGCCTTGAGATCGGCCATCTTGATCAGGTTCTTGCCGCCAACGTTGATGCCCCGGAGGAGGGCGACATAGCGTGTCATGGGGTCCTCCCAACCTTCACCACGAAGGTTAACTCTACTGCCAGAAACCAGCCGGTCTGGCCCACAGGTTGTGGTTGACCGGAAGGGGCCACCCCAACTGATTGGGCTGTTTTCGGAGTCTCTGGCAGTAGTGTTAGGACGTCCAGCCGCAGTGGCCCAGAGGCCAGGCCAAGAAGAATTGCGATTGAGCGCCTTGACCTCGATCATCTCACCGTAGGCCCACGGCCAGGGCGGTTGCTCGCCCGAACCCTCGCGCGACTCCGGCAATTGCCTCGGAGGCTCGGATCGTCCACTATCGCCGCCAATGGCGACTCGCTGGTTCGCCCGCGCCCTCCTGCTCGCCGTCCTCGCGACTTCCGCGTTCGCCTGCAGCGGCAAGGACAACACCACCGAACCCGGGGGCACGGCGGCTGCCGGTGGAGCCGCGACCGGCGGCGACGCAACGGGAGACCGGATGCTGGCCCGGCTCCCTTCGCTGTCGGCAGTAGCCCACCCGCGGGCACTCCCGGCGCTGCTCGAGTCCCTCGCGCTTTGGTGTGGAACGACCATCCGCACCGTGCCTTCTTTGGAAGAGCGGCCCGCGGCGTCGTAGCTGAAGTGGATGCCGCAACCGCGGGCATCACTGGTGCCGACCAGGCCGCCCTGCAGATCGTAGACGTAGCGCCACGCCCGGAGGCTCCCGCCGACCGGAGCCTCCACCGTGGGATCGGGGTCGAAGCCGGCGCTCGTGTTGGGCTCCACGTTGAGCACCATCCGCCCCAGCGAATCGTACCGCATCCAGCGGGTCACGACGTCACCGGTGGCCGCACCCGCGCGACGCCGCGAGATGCTCCTGGGCTCGCCAGTGGGAAGGTACGCGGTCTCGAGCGCGCCGTTGACGTGCACTCGCTCGGTGGCGGCGATGGCGCGAGCGTGTCCGTCACTCCGCGTGCTCGCGTAGCTGCCCTGGTGCGGACCGGGCGCGAGATCGGCGGCGTCGTACAGATCCGTCGAGCGCGCGTGATACACGCTCTGCAGGGTCACCGTGCCGTCGACGTCGTAGGTCTGCACTTTCCGCCCGAAAGCGTCGTAGCGCTGGCTGCCGTAGGGCGTGTTCGGCGCCGCCGCGACCGTTAACCGGGACCGAGGGGTCGACCCCAGGGCAATCGCATCATCCAACACCCTCTGCGAAGAGCACCTGAAGCAGGAAAGCGTCGTCCCATCCGGCCTGAAGGCG
>JAFGBI010000027.1 GCA_016933275.1 Polyangiaceae bacterium
AACCAGGCGACCGGCGATGGTGACCTGCAGGGCCTCGATCGAGATTGCGCCCACCGCGCGCAAGGTGAGCGCCGTCGTCGCCTCGAGGGTGACGGTGTTCTCCTCCGCGTCGAACACCAGGTGGTCCCCGGTCTTCTTGTTGGTCAGCCTGAGCTTGCGTCCCTTGTCGGTCTCGTCGAGCTCAACGCGAAACGTCTCCGTCGCGAGCACGTGGTTGTCGGGCGGGGTCTTCTGCGCCTCCTCGGGCAGCTCGCTCTCGCCGCCGGGCTTGCCCCAGTGGGCCGCCAGGTAGTGCGGGGCATCGACGTTCCCCTGGTCGAAGAACACCGCCACCTCGGCGCCTTGCTCGGGCACAGCGAAGAAACCGCTGTTCCTGGAGCCGCCGCCGCTGGTGCCGAGCGGCCACGCCCAAGCGCTCTCCGGTTCGAGCACGCCGGGGATGCACACGCGCACGCGCCCGAGTTGCTCGGGATCGTCGCGCTGAGTCACGTAGCCCAGGTACATGCCGAGCAGCCGCGTGTCGTGGGTCTCGATGTCGTCGTCGAAGCCGCCCATTCGTCCTCCCTCAACGAGGCACGCTCATGCACGCCTCCGGATCCTCAACGCCGATTGGTCGTCCGTCGCGCCGGTACTCGATGTGCGAGGCGGCGGAGGTGGGATCCACGATCTCGACGCTGCTGAGCGTACCCCCCCTCGGCCGGCGCCGCTCGATTGGGCTCTCCCCCCTGCGGCTGGCCCTGCGCCGCCGGCCCCGCCCCCGAGCGGCGTCCACCGCCGTCGCGCGTCAGCTTCAGCTCCACCGTGTAGCCCGACGACGAAAGCGAGTGCTTGGCGCTCGTCACGTAGTACTTGCCGGAGAGCAGGGTCGAGATCCCGCGCATCTCGACGACGTCCTTGGCGCGGAGGGTCGGGTCGCCCACGACCTGCAGGGTGAGCTTCACGGTCTCTCCCTCGGCCTTGCGGAACCGCGCTTCGGACTCGCGCTGCGCCGCTGCCGGCGTGGACGCCGACGTCGGGTGCACGCTGGCGGTGGCGTTTCGCTGCTGCAGCGACGACGTCCCCGTCTCGGGGTCGACGACCTCGACGGTTTCCGCGAGCGTGGCGCGATCGACCGTGCTGCTGCTCGCCGGCGCCTCGATGGTCGTCTTGGCGAGCGGGTCGCGCCCGCGGACCTCCACCTTGCCGACGCGGCGAGCGAGGTCGGACTCGACGTTCACGGAAAGGACGTCACCGCGTCCTGGATCCGAGTACCAGGTGAGCACGTGGGTGGGCGGCGTGGACTGATCGCGCGAGCGCCAGTGGAGCCCACCATCGTCCACGAAGAACTCGAACTCTTCGCGCGCGGCCAGCCGCCGGAGGAACCGCGCGTCCGTCTCCGCCGTCTGGTTGATGCTGTCCAGCACTTCGCCGGTGTCCTCGACGTCCACGAACTCGCCTTCGTAGCCGTGCTCCGCAGCGATCTCCTTCACGACCTCGCTGCGCGACTTGTTGGTCCACGCCCGGGTTTTCGCCTCGCGGTTCATGAGGACGCTCGTGGCCTGGCCCTCCACCGTCAGCGTCTGGAAGCCCTTGAGCTTCTTCACGACGACACGCCGCGGCGGCGCCATGTTGCCCGGGTAGCCCCAGGAGACCTCGAGCGTCGCGCCGCCCACCAACTCCTCGCGGTCGAACAGCGCGAGGTCGAAGTTGTCCAGCACGAGCGACACCTGGTCGGTCTGCTTCTCCGTGTCCTCGAAGTGAAGCTGACGATGCGGCCGTCGAGGTCCAAGGGCTCGCCGCTCGGTGCGCGCTCGTTCGCGAGTACCGTGATGCGCACGCCCGGGCCGCTGCGGTCCACCAGCGTGGTCACGCGAGCCTCCGCCGCTGTTCGCCGAGGATGACGTCGGTCAGGACCCGCAGGCTCGGGACTTGGAGCCGGCGGCCGAGCTCGAGCTCGAGCGTCGGATCGATGATGGGATCGGGCTGGAAGTCAGCGAGCACCCACCAGAAGCCGCACGCACGCGGGAGCGGTGCGAAGTAGCGCCCGGCGAGGGTGAAGAGCGTGTCCCCCTGGGCAACGACATGGACCCGGTTGTCGGCGTGCTCCTGGTACCCATATGGCTCGCGCTCGGTCAGGAACAGCCGGCCGGCATCGTCACGAACGCCGAGGGTGAACGAGTGCTGGGAACCGGTGCGCGGAGCCACTTCGCGTGGCAAAGCCGCAGCGCGGTCGATACAGGGGACGGGGCTGTGTAACCGGCCACGCCGATCCGTAGAAGGCGGGCCCTGAGTTCGGCGGGGAAGTCGGCCGGGGGTGCGTCGACGGGGGACGATCGGGCACCGGCGACAAAAAAGGCGGAAGGCCAAGAGTGACGATCTCGGCCTTCCGCGTCGCGTGGGCACGCGGACGGTCGGAGGGTCGCCTGTCGTGCCTGCGCGGGCCAAATCCGTGGCGGTCGGTGCGGGCACCTGGACGACCAACGGCTGGTTTTCTGCGGCCTTTGCCGGGTGGCGTTCACCGTGTGCCGCCCTTGTGATCGGGGCCAGATCTACTGCCCGCCCTGCCAGCCGAAGGCATGGGCGCGAGTCGTGCGCGCGGCGCGCAAGTGGCACCTCGCCAGCCCGGAGGGGCGGGTGGACCACGCCGATCACCAGCGCGCGTATCGCGCTCGGCAACGGGCTCGCGTGAGCGATCCGGGTTCCGAGAAGATGGCCGGGGACGCCAGCTTGGGCGCGGGCAGCGACGCATCCGGGACCGCGGTGGTCCCGCACGCCGTCGCCGCCCGGAGTGACGAAGATGAACCGGATCACCGTGACGCTCGCGCCGGAGGCGACCCGAGTGCGAGTACTGGCGACGAGCCCGGCGGGGGAGCTCCTGCGGGCCGTACTGGGGCCGGCGACGGCGACCCACCCGCGGGCGGCGGCCACCCTGCTCGAGGGACTCGCGCTGTGGTACCAGCAACCCCTATCCGTTGTGCTCTGTGCGGACGGCCGACGCCCGCCGCCAAGGGGAAGCCCCCCACCCACCGCTGCGGGTATCGGCCGTGGCGCGAGCTCCTCAAGCGGACCTTCAGGATCG
>JAFGBI010000374.1 GCA_016933275.1 Polyangiaceae bacterium
GGACGAGCCTCCGGTGGACGAGCCTCCGGTGGACGAGCCTCCGGTGGACGAGCCTCCGGTGGACGAGCCTCCGGTGGACGAGCCTCCCGTGGAGACGCCACCTGTGGAGGTTCCCCCCGTGGACGAGCCTCCGGTGGAGACGCCGCCCGTTGCCATGCCACCGGTAGCAATAGTGCCCCCCGTCGCTGGCGAAGAGCCGCCGGTTGCGACGGTGCCTCCCGCGGCGACGGTGCCTCCCGCGGCGACGGTGCCCCCCGCGGCGACGGTGCCTCCCGCGGAGGTACCCCCGGCACCATTGCCGCCCGACGGATTGGCACTGCCGCCGATGCCTGGGCTGCTACTCCCGCCGGTCGTCGCCGCGGAACCACCCCCGCTTCCGGGTGAACCCCCTGATCCTATCGAGGACTCTGTGTCGTCGCCACCGCATCCGGCGAGGATGACAGGGGCGAGGACGACGAGCATTCGGCTAAGCTTTGCGTGCATGGTGATTCTCTCCTAGAGACTGGCGGGCCGGGTTGTGCGCCACCGTCCTTCTGCGTAGCGCGTACCCTGCATTCTCGGATATGCCCGCACAGCGCATGATTTGTACGCCCGTCAGCGATTTTCTCTCTAGTTCGGTCGTTCGCTCAAGATATCGGCCCGGTGGCCAGAGCGGATCGCATACCTTTCAGATTATGTGACCTTCGCCCCGAACTCGGGGAACGCCAAAACTCAAAGACCCTTTGCTCGACCTTTGCCACCGACGTTCACCGCCGTCGCGGCGGGAGTCTACGACGTCGCGGCCGTCGCCGATGACGGTTCGTGGGTTGTCGTGACCGTGCCCGAGCGGGGCGGCATCTCAGTGGCAGCCTGCGTGCAGAGCCCGCCGCTTCTGGCGGTGGAAATGGGCCTGAGCGACGGCCTAGAGCCCTGGGTCGTCGTGGACGAGGCTGGGATGGCGTACTCCCAGCAGCGTGCCGACGAGTCCGAAGCGTACCGTTGGTGCAGGTGGTCGACCCAGCCCATGGACGGGATCACCGATGCGAGCGTGTTCTGCATATCCGAGAGTGGCCATCGCGATCACGCCGACCGAGATCTTCTTGCTCGGGGCCGCCTTGCACGCACCGCGGCGTCTCAGGAGGTCGTCCTGCGGGTCCACTTCAAGCCGGTCATCGGGTTCTTCGATGCGCGCGATGACTTCCGGCGTTTTTTCCACCGGTTTTCGGCCACCGCCTGCGGCGCGGACCCGCTCGACTTCGACGTCTTGCGCCAGCAACTCTCGGCGGCCTCGCCCAACGGTGCCTACGTCGAGACCGAGGAGCTCGGCGATGCGCGCATCACCGCCGCGTCCGGTCTTCAGGGCTTCGAGCCCCGCATAGAGGCGCCGCTGCTTTTCGTCGAGCAAGCTGAAGAACAACACGATGGCCGCCCGTAGCTCCTGCGGCAAAACGGTCGCCTCCGGCAGGGGACCGACCACGCCGGGCTCGGCCAGGCGCGCTCGGCGTGCCAGCAGTTGTCGCACTCTGCGGTCTACGTCCACCGCGCAGTAGAGGGATGAAATGACCTCTCCAGCCGCGGTCGATGCGAAAGCCGCAGGCCGGCTGGCTTTGGCCTAGGTCCTGGCTACTCCCAGTTCTTGCGCTGGGGCTCCGTCCACGGTGACGAGCATGCCACGCAGTCGTCGCCGAAGAAGTAGCTCCTTGCATCTTGATCGTCATAGATCCAATAGCGCATCCAGGCGACAATCGCAGGAGTCTCCACGCCGCCAGGAACGCCACCTTCCGAGCCCTGGATGTAGCCGTGATCGGCACCCACCACGGTACCGAAGAAGGTCTGCACCTGGGACGCATCATACGTGGGAGCCAACCACGACCGACCGTCACTCATGATGTCATTCGTGCCACCGATCAGGAGAAGAGGGCCGTGGAGATCGCCCTCTGCCTCGTGGCCGTGAATCGAAACGACGGTAGCCACTGCCTCGTGCCCACCGACTTCGACTGCGGCGGTGCCACCGACGGAGTAGCCCATCGCTATTGCATTCTGAACGTCGACCTGGCCCTCGAACACACTCCCCGGCGTCGAGTTCTGCTCGATGATCCAGTCGAGGCCATTCGTCATGCGCGAGCGGTTCTCGGCGTCGCCTGGCCCGCCGTCGAGCTGTTTGCCGATGACGATGAAACCATGCGAGGCGAATCGCTCGAGCAGCCCACTCATCTGCGAAACTTGCATCCCGATGCCGGGACCAAACGCGATAGGCGCATGCAAATAGCCCCCCTCGCCAAGGGGGTCGGGGCGGATAATCGTATACGTCCCGTCCGGTCCCGTGTTGCCCTCGGTCGTGGTGCCGAGAGGCCCGGGGTCGGAGTAGTTGTCGACGGGCGGCAGCGGCGAATCAACTGCCCCGCCGCTGCCGGCAGCGCCCCCCGTCCCCGTTCCGCCCGTACCGCCCGTCTCAGCTTGACCACCCAGTCCGCTCGAAGCACCTTCCCCACCGGTCCCCGCTCCACCCGTCGTGCCAGCGCTGCCGGAGGTCCCACCGTCTGCCGTAGTCCCCCCGGTCCCGACCGTCGATCCTCCGGTCCCGACCGTCGATCCCCCCGTGCCCGCGTCTCCGGTGCTCGGGCTTCCGCCCGTGGTCAGCACCGAGCCGCCCGTGTTCGAGCTTCCTCCTGTGCTGACCGAGCCGCCCGTGCTCGAGTTCCCACCCGTGACGGGCGCCGAGCCGCCCGTCCCCACACCGATTCCGCCGCTCGCCGTGCTCGAGCTCCCCCCCGCGCCGACGGTTCCGCCCATGCCCCCACTTGCGGTGACGGTACCGCCCGTGGCGCTGGCATTGCCACCACCGGCGCCCAATCCCGCCGTTCCTCCACTTTCTCCCTGTTGGCCAGCAACGCCGAGGCCGTTCGCAGGCTGATCCCTTTCGGAGCCACAAGCCGACAGGCAAGCCGACGCGACAATCAGAATGGAGAATGTGGTTCGGAGAGCATTGGTCATGGCGGATTCCTTGGTGCGCCGACGGATCGCCGTGCGCGGCAGACGCACAGCAGAACGGCGACCTTGGGCACATCGTTCAAGCGAGCTGCCCGTGGATCGAGACTACCAGGGACAAGAAGCGTACTCGATGTCGCTCGCGATGCCACAGCTTCAGAGCCCGACGGGTTGACCTCTCACCCGCTGCTCCCGGCGTTTGCGCCGGAGCTCGGTGCCCGCCTAAGACCGTGAAGCTTCAGCTGCCCTGATTTGGGCTCGGTCCGGTTTGGGCACACTCGGGGTCGATCAACCCCGATCAACTTGGGTGGCCGCAGCAATCCAGCGTGGATGGAGTACTACAACGGATGTGCATGGAGCCTTCGTGCACCGAATCGAGAGAATCCTTGCCCGAAGCGCAGTGGTGGGCCGGAAAGTCACCAGCGGCAGTCACGTTTGCACCGAGCTATCGGGCTGCACGGACGGGTATCCGACGACATTCTGCTCGTTCAACGGCGA
>JAFGBI010000375.1 GCA_016933275.1 Polyangiaceae bacterium
AGAGCCAGCCCGCTTCGGGCGCTACTACTCGGCGATGGCCCCCGCTTCCGCGACGACGCTCGCGACCTGTCGCCGGACCATCCAGCCACCCGCGCACTGAACGTCCCGCCCGGGGCGCAAGGCGGTCAACGGTACTGGCCGGGAGGTCGCGGGCGCACTCAGCTCCCAACCGGACGCGGCGGGCTCCCTCGCTGTTCCACCCCCTCGCGAGCCACGGCGTCGGGATCGCGCTCGACGCCGAGTGACGCCGCTTGTCCTTCGACATCTCGACCGAGCCGGTGGCGGCCGGGGTGCGGTCCTGGATCGCAGGGGGATCTGCGTGTCCACGGCGCGGCTGCTTCGGGATAGGCTGCGTTCATGGCAGCCCGCAAGCCGAAGCCCACGGTCGAGGCGCTCGTCGCTGCGCTGGCCGAGCTGCCGGCGGACGCGCCGGATCCCGAGGCAGCCGGCCTCGTTCGCGCGGCGCTCGGCCACCGGCATTGGATGGCCGTCGAGCACGCCGCGCGGGCCATCGCTCGGCACGGCTGGCGCGGTTTCGAGGCCGATCTCCAGGCGGTCTGGGGCCGCTTCGTCGACCCGGGGCCCAAGCTCGATCCCGGGTGCCGCGCCAAGGCCGCAGCCCTCACCGCGCTCGACGTCCTGGAGCTGTTCGACCCCGACCCGTTCCTGCAAGCGATCCGATACGTCCAGTTCGAGCCCTCCTGGGGCGGTCGCGAGGACTCGGCCGGCGGGGTGCGCCAACGGGCGCTCTTCGGGCTCCTGCGGCAGCGTCACAGTGACGCGTTGCTCTACGCCGGCGAGCTGCTCGCCGATCCCTCGATCGACGTCCGCGCTGGCGCCGCCGAAGCCATCGGGCAGTACGGAGAAACGGGCGGCGCCTGCCTGCTCGTGCACCGGCTCCGCGCTGGCGACGATCCTCGCGTCCTGCTGGCTTGCGCGTCCTCCCTGATCGCGCTCGCGGACGGCTTCGCGCGTTCGCTGCTCGGGGAATGGCTGCGCGCCGGCACCGAAGCGCAGCGCGAGATCGCGGCGCTCGCCCTGGGCCAGAGCCGTGCGATCGAGGACGCGGAGACGCTCATCCGCTGGCTCGACGGCCTCGCGGGGGAGGTGGCGCTCGAGCTGGGGATCCGGGCCCTGTCCCTGCACCGCAGCGAACGGGCCCGGAGTCACCTCCTCGAGCTCATCGCGACCGGCAGCTTGGCGCGCGCCCGCGCCGCGGTGCGCGCGCTCGGCGAGCACCGATACGACGTCGCGCTCACGGCGCGCGTTCGTGAAGCCGCGCGCCTCCGGAAGGACATGCGGCTGCGCAAGGTCGTGGAGGAGGTGTTCGGGTGACGGGACCCGATCGGTGGCAGGTCGGTCGGATCCCTTCCGGGAGTCGCCCCCGCGCCGGATCCGCACCCGCGAGGCCGATACCGGGGCCCAGGATTGGAACCGGTGCCGACACCGGATCGCACGCGTCGTCGGTGGGCGGGTCGCGACCTGGTCGGGCGCGGGCGCGGCGAAGCCGTACGGCTTGCCGTAGCGGACCTCGAACGCCCCCACCCAGCCGCGCGCGCCGCGCCGGGAGGATTCGAGCCTGTCGCCGCACCGGCTGACCCGGCCTGATTCACTCCCCGCCGTCCGGCACGCCGTACGCCGCGCAGGTGGCGTGGTAGGGACGGTCCGGTATGTACGTGTTCCACTCCGCGCGCGTGAGGTTCCGCCCCGCGCCGCGGCAGATCGCGGGGATGAGCGTCGTGGGATCGGCGAGCCAGACGCGTGCGGTGGCGTCGTGCGAGGCGGTGAGGACGTGGGTGCCGTCGGGACTGAAGGCTGCCGCGCCCACTGCTCCGCTATGGCCGCGCAGCACGGAGATAGGCGAGCCGCTGCCCGCATCCCAGAGTCGGGCGGTCTTGTCACTGGACGCCGTGACCACCCGCTTCCCGTCCGGGCTGAACGACGCGGCAGTCACCGAGTCCTCGTGGCCGCGTAGCACCACGGGTTCCCCGCTCCCGTTCGCGTTCCACACCCGCGCCGTACCGTCACTGGACGCCGTGACCACCCGCTTCCCGTCCGGGCTGAGCGACGCGGCAAGCACAGAAACCCCATGGCCGCGCAGCACCACGGGTTCCCCGCTCCCGTCCACGTTCCACACCCGCGCCGTACCGTCGTAGGACGCCGTGACCACCCGCTTCCCGTCCTGGCTGAACGACGCGGAAACCACCAAGCCCTCATGGCCGCGCAGCACCACGGGTTTCCCGCTCCCGTCCACGTTCCACACCCGCGCCGTACCGTCGTAGGACGCCGTGACCACCCGCTTCCCGTTCGGGCTGAACGACGCGGATTCCACGACTCTCTCATGGCCGCGCAGCACGACGGCTTCCCCGCTCCCGTCCACGTTCCATACCCGCGCCGTACCGTCGTAGGACGCCGTGACCACCCGCTTCCCGTCCTGGCTGAACGACGCGGCAACCACAAAGGTCTCATGGCCGCGCATCAGCACGGCTTGCCCGCTCCCGTCCGCGTTCCACACCCGCGCCGTACCGTCGTAGGACGCCGTGACCACCCGCTTCCCGTCCTGGCTGAACGACGCGGATTCCACGACTCTCTCATGGCCGCGCAGCACCACGGCTTGCCCGCTCCCGTTCGCGTTCCACACCCGCGCCGTACCGTCGTAGGACGCTGTGACCACCCGCTTCCCGTTCGGGCTGAACGACGCGGATTCCACGACTCTCTCATGGCCGCGCAGCACCACGGCTTGCCCGCTCCCGTCCGCGTTCCACACCCGCGCGGTCTTGTCCACGGACGCCGTGACCACCTGCTTCCCGTCCGGGCTGAACGACGCGGCAGTCACCAAGTCCTCGTGGCCGCGCAACGGCAAGGACTGCCGGGCGAAGGTGCGCAAGCTATCGAGCGCCACCGGGTCGGGGCGCCTGCCCCGGGCAAGCCCAAGCTCGACTGATTCAACGGCGAGCAGGCCGCCCACCACATAGCGGTCGTGCGCAGCGAGCTCAGCCCGGCTCGCCAGATGAAGGCTCTGGCTGCGCAGGAGGTTCCGCTCGGCCGCGGAGGTTGCCGTTTCGGCGCGGGTCTTCTCGGCCTGGGCCAGGTCCCGCTGCTCGGCGGCCTGCTTCGAGGCCGCTTGTTCGCGCGTCAGGGCTGACTCAGCGCGGGTCTTCTCGGTAGCGAGCTTCTTGGCGAGCGTCTCGGCATCCCGCAGGGCCTTCTGTACGCGGTCTTTCTCCCGCGAGAGGTTCCCGAGCGCTGCCTGTTCGCGCTCGAGCGCCTGCGCCGTCTCCCGCGACTGCACATACCAAGGCACGAGCACCACGCCGAGCAACGCCGCCACCGCGACGACCGCAACCAAGAGCTGCCGGAACCGCCGCGACCAGTCCACGCTCTGCTGCTGCACGGCCCATCGTGCAGGGAAGACGCGCTCGTAGACGCGGTTTCGCACGCGCAGGCGGCCTTCCTCGACCCGTACCGCGCCCGAGAGCTTGAGCCAGTTCTTGGCCAGGTCCTGCCGGCTATCGGGCACGGGGCGGCGGCGCTGGACCGCAGCGAACAGGTCGAGCACCCGATTTCGACCGGGAGCCTTGTCCGTGAGCATCGACCGCACGAACTGGAGGTTGTGCTCGTTCTGGCCCGCCTCCGCGAAGAAGAGCTCGGTGATGCGTCCGTCCACGGCGGTCGCGGACCAGTCCTCCGGGGGCCGATCGCGGAGCGAGGCGAAGGCCCGCAGCGTGAGGTACGGGTGCCCCCCGGTCCAATGGAGCACCCGGGCGAGCACCGTGGAGCGCTCGTCGTCACCCGCTGCGAGGCCATCCGCGAGGGGGGTTGCCTCCGCCAGGGTGAAGTCCGTCATCTCCACCTGGTAGCCGATGTTGAAGGGCGTGCGCTGGCCGTCCTTGATGAGATCGCTCGGCGTGGCCACGCCGAGCAGCACGAACGAGAGTCGCTTGAGCTCCGGCGCCTGGGTTCGCGCGCCGTGAAGGTAGCGGATCGCGACAAAGAAGTCGTCCGTGTACTCGAGGCTGAGCGTCGTATCGATCTCGTCCACGAAGATGACGATGCGCTGGCGCGTGGAGCAGACGACCACCTCCCGGAGGAATCGCGTCAGCCGATGCGCAAAGCCGAACTCTGCGTGCTCCCTCCACCAGCGATCCGCGTCGAGCTCGAGCTCGAGCTCGGACTCCAGCTCGAGCACCAGGCCGCGGTACCATTGCTCTGCGGTTTCGGGCTTGCCGATGCCTTGGAGATCGATCACCACGGAGCGATGCCCCGCCGCGCGGAGCACCTCGACCGTGCGGCACATCAAGCTCGATTTGCCGAGCTGGCGCGCGGTAAGGATGTAGACGAAGTCCCCGCGAAGACAATGCTCGAGCAGCTCGTCATCGGCGGCCCGCGCGAGGTAGATGCCCCCTTCGGCCTGCACCGGGCCGCCCACGGTGTAGTGCACGCGGGGGACCGATCCCGAGTGACGCCGAGGATCGCCGATCCTACGTCCGCCGTCCGCGTCGAGCGCAACGCTCGACGCGGCGTCCGCACCCATGGCTCGTGATCCACGCTCCCTGACTGGCGTTGTCATCCGCACCCCCTCTCGGCGCTGCCCCTGCAACCTTGGCGGACTCGCAGGATACCAGATCCATCCCGGCGCTCGACGGTTCTCTTCGCTACGCGGAGCCGTCGGGCGCGGACTGCCGGTCGCAAGGACCGAGCGCATGGGGTTGTCGCTCGCCCAGCGGGTCACGGGGTGTAGTTGGCGGGCGCGTGCCGGCCGCCACGGGGCGACAGGCTGGGCGACGCGGCCGGCTCCGACTACACCTTCCCCCGGAAGTACTCGGCATAGGCCGCGCAGCGCGGCACGATCCGCGTCCCTTCACGCCGGACGAGGCCTGCCCCGATCAGGCGATGCACCGCCACCTCGTTGGCGATGCTCTGGCCTGCAAGGACCGCTGTCAGCACCGGCCGTAGCTCGGGAACCTTGAGCACGTTGAGGAGGTGTCGTTGCAAGTGGTCCCCGAAGGGACCACCGTCCTCAGCGGCGTGGCGGAGGATCTCACGCGGGGGCCTGCCTTGCCCCCTCGCCGATACCGCGTAGAGGGCCTTGCGCACCAGGTATGGGTGCCCGCCGGTGAGGCGTTGGAGCTCGGTGACCTCGTCGTCGCCGAGGGGCGTGCCATGGGCCTCGTTCAGCATCGCCACCTGTGCCCGCGTGAAATCCGCGAGCGCGAGCACGGCGCCCACGTTGAAGGGGCTCTGGTCGTCGCGATCGATGAAGAGATACGGCTCGGTCGAGGTCACGAGGACCAGATCGAGGTTGCCCCACCGCCTGCGCTGCACGGGATTCGCGCGTTTGCCGTGCCAGGCCCGAAACATACCGAAAAAGTCGTTGCGGAAGGGCAACGCCAGGACCAGATCCGCCTCGTCGCAGGCAAGGGTGAGCGGACAAGGGAGCTTCTGCAGGACCAGCCGCTCCATCAGCCTCGTGCAGCACTGCGCCGGGGTCGCGCTCGCGTCCCATTCGGCGGCGGTGAGCGGGGGCAGATCGAGCTGGGTCAGGATCTCCTGCAGGAAGCTCCGGAAGAACTCCCCCTCGTGGCCGGTCGCGGCGGCGAGGAGCTGGAAGTCCACCAGCACCCCCTGCCGTCCTTGGTCCAGGGCGGCGGCGAGGACGCGCATGAGGAGCGAGCTCTTGCCCACCTGGCGCGGACCTTTGATGGTGATCGTCTGCCCGGGGCCGCGCTGGATCACCCGCAACGCCTCGGCGTCGCTGTCGCGCGAGATGTACAGCGGATCCTCGGGCACGAGCGTGCCGCCCGGCGTGGGCAGGGGCTCCCTGACCTGCGCCTGCGCCGGGGGCGGCCCCATCCGGTCGCCGGGCGGGGTGACCCGCCAAGACTTGCTCGGCGGCGGCTCCTCCTGGCCCCCGATGGCACCGAGCAGGCCCTTGAGGACGGTTTCCGTGTCCTCCGCCCCCCCCCAGTACAGATGCTGAAGCGGATCCACGTAGGTACTGAGCGGGTACGGGAGCTTGCCGCGATACGTAAGCCGTACGGGCAGGATGCGCGGCGTGCCGCCGCGTGAGGCGGCCACGTCCCGCGCCTTCTCGACCTCGGCGAGCACCATCTCACTGTGGCTCGACTCCTCCGACAAGAGCAGGACGAGGAAGTCCGCTTCCGCGATGTGCCGTTCGATCTCCTCGGCCCAGCGCACGCCGACCGGCAGCTGCCGATCGACGAAGACCTGGTGACCGGGGGCCGTCAACCCCTGGCAGAGCTCGTCGCAGACCGTCCGATCGGGCTCGGCATTCGTGCGATAGCTGATGAAGATGCGCATGCAGTCCCCCGAGGCCGAAGCACGCCCGTCACGAACTCCTTTGACCCGCCAGTGGCGGGCCGGAATGGTAACCCAGTTCGACCGCGGGAGGGGAGCACGATCGAGAACGGCCTGGACGCGGGCGGCATCGTTCGTCGTCGCCCCCCCCGACGGTGACGAGCAGCGTCGGACTGAAGCTCCGGTCGCTGCGCCCCTTGTGGCGCCGCAGCACACCCTGATACCGTCGCGGCTCGCCGCGATCCGGTTTTTGGAGCCGCTCCCATTGCTGCACGCGAGGTGCACGCGGTCGACGCCCGGGGGGCTGGCGCGGCAGGAGCACCCCAGGTCTTGACCCTCGGTGCTGCGCAATGCGCGGCCCGGAGGAGGCGGGGCCCGAGCTCGGACTCTCCACCTTTGCCGTCACTGTCGCCAGCCTCGCTCCGAACGAGAACCGCACCACCAGCGCCCCGCCGCAGCCGTACCTGGACCCGGCGGCGGTCTTTCGCTTCCCGCACAACGTCGACTTCACTGTTCGCCTCATCTGCGTGACGCTTGCGAAACCTCAGCTCCTTCCCGGTTGGATGCCCCCGTCACCGCTCGGACGCCAAGCGGGCGGTGAGCCTCTGAAGCCGTGACACCCGCATCTCGTACTCCTTCGCGCTCGCGGCGTACGGCGCGTAGGTGGGATGAACGCCGATCCGACGCCGAGCCGATGGCGGTCGGGGGGTCTTGGGTGGGGCGTGGTCCAGGCGCAGCGGACGTGGGGAGGCCGATTGGGGTCCAAGGTCGGACGACGCGGGCGTGACGGACGGAGGCGGACTCCGGGATCCCGGGGGGAGCGCCGGCGCGCGCAGACCGGCGCTCCCG
>JAFGBI010000376.1 GCA_016933275.1 Polyangiaceae bacterium
ATTGTCTACGTTAGCAATCCGCCTCACTACACAACGCCAGGCCGATACTGCCGGATCTGGGTCACTTCTTCGGAGGTGGCGACGCAGGACTTCCTCTACTACGTCGGACACATCCGGGACGAGACGGCGTCTCCCGCCGACGGTGAGGACCCAGAGGTTCGTGCAGCCATAGACGCTGCTGCCAATGCGGGTGTCGGCAACATTCTCGAGACAAGCTTCGAGGTGGATCGTGGTGCCGTGGCCGGCAGGCTGGCAGAGTGGTTCCTTGACCGGCCCTTCCATCATGTCCACCTGGGCATGCTCGACATGGCGGATCAGTTTTCGTGTGTCGACCCACTTCCGTTCTTGCTGCCCTCCGCCAGCGGAACGACTGGTGAATCGCTGCAGATAGACGACGACGAGAGCCCGACCATCGCGTCGCTCGAACTCGTGCCGAAGGACGGGAGCTCCGCAATCGTGGAGGACGGGTTCTGCGGGCGGGAGGTGCGCGGCAGGTTCGACGTCGTCCTCGACGCAACTGACACCTTCTACACGCGCAGCCCGCAGCCTAATCCCTTTCCAGCGCGCGACACGATACACCCGGAGATAGGGATCTACGGTGCCAGCTACACCGTACAGCGAGTCGACGAACCCGTGGGGTTGACCCGACAGTGGTACGAGAGCCCGCTAGGTTGTTTGGACACTGAGTGCGGCCTCTGGCGACTTCGATACGTGGGCAATCGGGCCGCAGCGGACCTGGGTGAATTGTTCCGGGTGCTGGGAGCTGAGGCCCCTTCGTTTGCCGGTGCGGCCATCGCCGAGGCGCTCTGGGACACCTCGAGGTCCACGGAAATGGACTATTACGTGGATCTCACGGATCCGGTCCACTATTATCACTACCTCAGCAACGGCGTGAGAGAGGACGGCACCATGGACGCCGAGCCGGGCTGGGACACGACGACCCTCTCCGACGGGCGGTACGTGGTGACCGCCAAGGCCTGGGACCGGGCTCGCAACCCCTGTCCACCAGCCAGGTCGTGACCGTGAACAACAGCGGGCTCACCGAGGCTCCCGGCAATTCACCGGGCTGGGCGTCGGTGTACGTCGCCGACCACCCCGGAGACATTGGGCAGGTCCCGTCTACCATGGGTGGAGAGCCGTTCTACATGAGCCCGGATCTCATCGTCGAGGGTGCCGGGTCGACGGTGCCGTGTGAAAGCAAGGCGCCCCGCGGCACAGCGGTGGTGGTGGGCGAAACCTACGATGTGTACCTGCGGGTACACAACAACGGGTGTCTGCCGGTAGCCAACGTCTCAGGGGTCGTCTTTTCCGCCATCCCCAGCGCTCCGCTCCTGGACATCCGCGCGGTGAACACCAGCGGAGACTACGAGGGCGCGGCGACGGTGCCCGCGCAAGGGGTCGCCTGCGTCGGCCCGTTCTCCTGGTCCCCGACCGAGGCGGAACTCGGCAACTCTGACGAAGGTCACCGTTGCCTTCTGGGCGCCATCCAGTCCCCCGTGGCAGCCGGACCCCCGGTGAACGATCTGGAGTCCTGGGACGTGTCCGGGCAGTTCAACACTGCCCAGCGAAACCTCCAAATCGATCTTCTCACTTTCATCGTACACAACGATAGCGACGAGGCCGGCGCTGCCGAGTTGACGATCGACATGGACGGCTTCCCCACCGACGTCCCAGACGTCTGGTTCGAGCTTCTGGTCGAGGAGGCGCCCGGTGAGGACCTCGTGACGCTCTGGAACGGCGCCGCCGCGAACGTGGTCGTCACGCGGGAGACTATCGAGAGCGTGACCTACGCCGTGGTGCGCATCCTCGGCGAACGGCCCGTGCTTGCCTGGAGCCTGCCCGGCGTCTCGGAGCGGCGGGTGGAGGCGCGGTACGCCCCGCGCGCCGGCAGCGCAAGCTACCGTGTGGACGTGAACTTCACGTTGAACGGCGTGGACGAAGGTGGGATGATCTTCCAGATACAAGAGGTCGAGGTCCGCTGAGGGGCCGAGGGGTCCCGCCGACGAGGTGCGCTGGATGGGTCCGTCCTGCCGAGTCTTCGCTGGGTTCACCGTCGCGTCGCTGTTGACCGCGTGCGGCGGGGCCACGCGGGGCGACGGGCAGGAGGTGCCCGGGATGGGTGGGAGCGCGGCTGCCGGGATGGGTGGCGTGAGCGCAGCGGCGGCTCCGTCGACTTCCGGCGCCGGGGGACTCGCCGGCGCTACTGGGTGCGAGCCGATCGTGTTCGACGACGCGGTCGTCGAGGCCGCCGTGCGCGAAGCGGCGCGGGTGGACGGCGGCCCGCTGTTCACGGCGGACGTGGCAGGGATCACCGAGCTCCGGATGCTCGGTGCGAGCTCGCTGCGGGGCCTCGAGTGTTTGGACGGACTCATCAGCTTAGGGCTTCATGAATCCGACGTACCCACTCTCGAACCCGTTCTCGGGAGCGATCTCCAGGCTCTCGACATCCGCCGCTCCGAGGCACCGCTCGACGAGATCGGCCGACTGACGAGCCTGACCCTGCTTACTCTGGAGGGACCGACGGTGTCCGACATCGGGTTCGTCACGAGCCTCACGCGCCTGAAGTGGCTGACCGTTTTTCGGACGAGTGTGACGGACATCACGCCCGTCGCGACGCAGCAGCGACTCCTAGGGTTCGACGCGACGGAATCCCCCATCGCAGACCTCGCCCCGCTGGCGGGTCTGCCGGAGCTCGTCCGGATCTACGTCAGCAATACGAGCGTCACGTCGCTGGCGTCCCTGGAGCGGCCGCCTCCCACCTCGCCGGACCACTTCTGTGCGGAGATCTGGGTGGTGGGCGCGCCCCTCGACCCGACGACCATGGAGGAAACCATCCCGCACCTGTGCGAGCTGGGATGGTACGTGCTGTGGGCGGGAACCGCTGGGCGCTCGGACGCTCTCTGGTGCGGTCCGGACTGTTGCTCCGAGCCGCGGCAGTAGCGCAGCTCAACATCGAGGCCGTCACGCTTGCCGTCACGGTAGCGCTCGGTGGCCGCGACCGCGACGGGCGCGGTTGTCTTCTCGGGCGGCACCGTTACGACTCGTCGCACTCTTCCCCTCGACTACCTCACCGCGGTCGCGGTCAGCGACTCCGGCGACCTCGTCGTGGGAGGTGTGGACGCCACGGGCAATGGCGTTCTACTCTGCGAGGGGCCCCCGGGCTCCGTGGGCTGGTCCGCACAGCTCGGGCTCGACCGAAATGCTTACCGACCCCATGTGGCCGTCGCGAGACGCTCAGGAGGGTTCTACGCCATCACGCGCGAGGGACTCACATCCCACAGCGTTACTCGGAGGTTCCCGTGAGCCACCACCGCCTGAGCCGACCGACCGCGTTGGCGGTTCTCGGAATCATTTTCGGGGTATCCTTCGCAGCGGTCGCGGCCCCGCCACCCAGTGAACCGGCCTTGCTGTGGCCGCTCTACGAGTCGGGCGCCGCCTCGTCGGGGTTGGCGGTCACGTCGACCCCCCGACCCGGAGTGCTCACCACCATGGGCGAGTACGAGGCAATATACGCCTCATCGACTCCGTCTCCGTCGCCACATCCGGGGATCGACGTGCTCGGTGATGTTCAGGATATCGCGGTGTTTCCTGCCGCGGGCAGCATTGTCTACGTTAGCAATCCGCCTCACTACACAACGCCAGGCCGATACTGCCGGATCTGGGTCACTTCTTCGGAGGTGGCGACGCAG
>JAFGBI010000377.1 GCA_016933275.1 Polyangiaceae bacterium
GGCGGCGTCATCAACACCGGCGGCGTCATCAACACCGGCGGCGTCATCAACACCGGCGGCGTCATCAACACCGGCGGCGTCGCGGGTAGCGGAGGGGAGGTAGCAACAGGAAGCGCTGGCGGCATCGGGGGCATCCCGTCGACCGGGGGCGGGGGCGGAGCGGCGGGAATCGTCGGAATGGGAGGCGACGGGGGAAGCTCCGGGACCAGGGCAGCGGGGGGCGACGGGGGAACCGCGGGCGACGGGGGAACCGCGGGCGACGGGGGCAGTGCCGGGTCGGCCGAGCAGCGTGTCCTCTCCTTGGCAGTTGGGTTCTATCACACCTGCGCTCGGCTCAGCGACGGCGCCGTGCGCTGTTGGGGTGCCAACGAGCAGGGTCAGCTTGGATATGGAAACACCCTTGGCATCGGCAACGATGAGCCGCCATTTGCGGCCGGAAACGTCGAAGTCGGCGGCTCGGTCACCGCGCTCACTGCGGGGGGCAACCGAACTTGCGTTCAGCTCGAGTCTGGCGGCATGCGTTGCTGGGGGAATCTGATCGAGTACTACCCCGAGGTGAACGTCGGCGACGATGAAACGCCCGCCGAAGCGGGCGACGCTCCCGTCGGTGATGACGTCGTTCAATTGGCGATCGGATGGGGACACACCTGCGCGCGGCTCAGCGACGGAGGGGTGCATTGCTGGGGGGTCGGGAGCTACGGGGCCCTTGGCTACGGAAACACAGAGACAATCGGGGATGACGAAGCGCTGACCGACGGAGGCACCGTGGACCTCGGCGGATCAGTCGAGGATATCGTGGCAGGAGACTCGCACACCTGTGCCTTGATGGGTTCAGGCTCGGTTCGCTGCTGGGGCAACAACCGCTACGGTCAACTGGGGTACGGGCATACGGAAACCATCGGTGACGATGAAGTGCCGGCTGTTGCAGGTGACGTGAACGTGGGGGGTCGGGTCGCTGGAATCGCTGCGGGCTGGAATCACACGTGTGTCGTCGTCGAAGGCGGCTCCGTCCGGTGTTGGGGCAGGGGCTTTGGGGGTGCCCTCGGCTACGGCAACGAGGCAACGATCGGCGACGACGAGGCGCCAGCCGTCGCTGGCGATGTCGAGGTCGGAGGCACTGTCGTGCAACTGGTAGCTGGTGACGCGCAGACCTGCGCGCTCCTGGACACAGGCGCTGTGCGGTGTTGGGGATGGGCCGCCAACGGAGTGCTCGGACTGGCGAGCACTGCCAACATCGGTGACGATGAGCTGCCAGCGACCGTGCCCGAGGTCGACGTCGGTGGCAGCGTCGTGCAATTGGCCGGCGGAGGAGGTCACGTGTGCGCGCTTCTCGACTCCGCAGGCGTACGGTGTTGGGGCAACAACTACAACGGCCAACTCGGTTATGGCAGCACCGAGAACGTCGGAGACGACGAAACGCCCGCGGCGGTCGGTGATGTCCCGATTCTCACCCCATGACCGAGGGTCGAACGCCGCTCGCTCCACGGCGTGAACCCGAAGAGTGAGCAGCTCTGACCCAACCGACCGTCGACCTAGAGGCACGCTTCGAGGGGATAGTAGGCGCGCGCTCCCGGATGCACGGTCCCTGCGGGGGCGCAGCACTGGCCGCTGCCGCAGTCCTCGATGACCTCGCAGGGGGAACGACAAGTGCCTGGTAGACCGCTGAACGAGGCGCAGAGGTTCTGGCCGCAGCAAACAGCGCCGTCGCAGCTCTCACCTTCGGGAACGCAGGCTCCGGCACCGGCGCCTCCGCCTGTGCCGCTCCCGCCGGAGCCTGCGGAGGGCGCGCCGCTCGCCCCGCTGCCCCCCGAAGCAGCAATCCCGCCGCTCCCCGCCGACGAGTCCCCGCCCGCGGACTCCCCACCCGCTGCAGAAGCCCCCGCTGCTGCCCGCGGCGGGAGAGCCCGCCCACGCTGCCCTGTCCTCCCATAGGCGAAGCCCCACCACTCGTCGATTCACCCCCATCTCCTGCTCCACCACCGCTGAACGCCTCCAACCCTGCGGCACCCAAACCGCCCGATGCAGCCCCCCCAACACTGGCTCCCTGTTGCGCCGTGCCGAACCTCGCCGATGCGCTGCGGTTCGATCGGAGGGATGAAAGCCAGCGGAACCTCCAGCGGTCCGCCTGCGGCTGGTCACCGGGCGATGCTGAGGAGTGGAGCCGCGGTGGGCGAGGACCGCGATGGCGGGATGGTCTGACGCTTCACCACGCGCGGGAGCGCGGGCACGGCATTGGGCGACGGCTCCGCGGGCTCTTGCATCTCGGGCACGAGCCGGCGAAGGGCCGTGCGGACGTCCGTGCTGGAGACGCTGCCGGTGAGGTCGGCCAGGGTCTCGAGCCCTGCCGCGACCTCGGAGAACGTGCGGGGCACGAGCCGACCGACCCAGATCTTGTCGTGACGGGTCTTGTCCATCCGCTCGCTGTCGAACCCGAGCTCCTCGAAGAGCTTCTCGCCCGGCCGGACACCCGTGAACACGATCTGGATCTCACTACCCGACTCGAACCCGGACAGGCGGATCAGCGTCTCGGCCAGGTCGACGATCTTGACCGGCT
This sequence comes from Polyangiaceae bacterium, assembly GCA_016933275.1. Taxonomy (GTDB): domain Bacteria; phylum Myxococcota_A; class Polyangia; order Polyangiales; family Polyangiaceae; genus JAFGBI01. Next base: position 2,555 of record JAFGBI010000377.1, read on the forward strand.
CTCCCATGTCGAGCACGAAGATCTCGCCGCCATCACCCATCGCCGCCGCCTGCATCACGAGGGCCGAGGCCTCGGGGATGGTCATGAAGTAGCGCTTCATCTCCGGGTGGGTCACCGTCACCGGTCCACCCGCCGCGACCTGCGCCTTGAACGTGGGGATGACCGATCCCGTCGAGCCGAGCACGTTCCCGAAGCGCACGGCGACGAACTTCGTGCGCGAGCGGCCCGACAGGGCTTGGATGTACATCTCCGCCAACCGCTTGGTCGCCCCCATGATGGACGTGGGGTTGACGGCCTTGTCGGTGCTGATCATTACGAACGCCTCGGATCCGTGGCGATCCGCGGCGTCAGCTACCTTGCGCGTGCCGAAGACGTTGTTCTTCACCGCCTCCCCGGGGTTCCACTCCATCATCGGGACGTGTTTGTGCGCGGCCGCGTGAAACACCACCTCGGGTCTCGTCGCGGAGAAGACCGCCTCGACCCGGGCCGTGTCGCAGACGTCACAGACGACCGGCTCGAGCTCGAGGGACGGACAACTCCTCTTCAGCTCCTCGTGGATCGTGAAGAGCGGGAACTCGGCCTGCTCGACGAGCGTGAGGCTCGCGGGATGAAAGCGCGCGACCTGGCGGCAGAGCTCGGACCCGATGGAGCCCCCGGCGCCCGTGACGAGCACCCGTTTGTTCTCAAGAAACCCCCGCACGAGCTCGCGCTCGAGCTCGACCGGCTCTCGACCGAGCAGGTCCTCGATGGAGACGTCCCGGATCCGCGACAGGCTCACCTGGCCGTCGATGAGCTCGTGCACGGCGGGGACGATCTTTGCTCGGACGCCCGCCTCCTCGCACAGGGTGACGATCCGGCGGACGTCCCGGCCACGGGCCGAGGCGATGGTGATGATCGCGTCGCTGGCGCCGGTCCGCGCCGCCAGCTCCGAGATCCGGGGGGTGGGCCCGAGGACCCTCAGTCCACGAACGAGCAGCCCCTGCTTCGCCGGATCGTCGTCGAGGAAACCCACCGCCTGGAAACCGAGATCCGGTCGCAACCCGAGCTCCCGCGCGATGGCTGCGCCCGCCTCCCCCGCCCCGATGAGGAGGGTGCGGACGGCAACCGGGCGGTCCGCCCCCGAAGGGAGCCGCCGTCGACTCATGGCCTCGGATCGCTCTGCCCACAGGCGCCGCGCTGCGCGCACCCCGATGATCCCGATGAACGCGAGCAGCGCGTCACCGAGGATCACCCCGGCGGGGATGAGCGCGTAGATGGCGTAGCCCCAGACGTCCACGACCTGCCCCGCCACCACGCGGACCGCGAGGAGGGCCGCGGCCGCCAGGAGGACCGCCGTGCCGACCCGCGAGGCCTCCGGTAGTCCCACATAGCGCCAGGCGAACCGCGGTACGGCGTGAAGATAGAGCACGACGTACTGGAAGGCGACGACGTACGGCCAGGTGAAGAGCAGCCGCTTCCACATCTGAAGCGGCAGCGACCCATCGAAACGCAGGAAGAAAGCCACCCCGTACGCCGCCGAGAGGATGGCGACGTCGAGCAGGAACATCAGGGAGCGACGGGCAACGATGGGCATGATGGACGAGGGCGAAGTGGGTGGACTACCTTTCGTTGCGCGACTGCCCCCTCGAGTTCGGTGTCCCCACGCTCGAACCAGCCTACCCGCTCCCCGATCTACCGCCGGCCAAGGAGCCGCGCAAGGGAGCGCCGATCGGGGGGGCCGGACGCCAATTGGCGGGGCCGCACGGGGTGGACTAAAAGACGATATCCGCGATGCGACAGGAAGGGTGGGCCCTCAGAGCCAAGCGCACGCTGGATCTCGCCGTAGCCGGAGCTGGCCTGGCGGTCACCGGACCCGTCATCGCGGCGAGCGCGGTGGCGATTCTGGCCACCATGGGCCGCCCGGCGTTTTTTTGCCAGCGGCGTCCCGGACGGTGGGCTCGGCCCATTGACGTCCTGAAGCTGCGCACCATGACCACGACGCGGGACGCGTCGGGTAGCCTCCTCCCCGATGCTGCCCGCCTCACGCGCCTCGGCAGGTTCCTGCGAACGACGAGCCTCGACGAGCTGCCTCAGCTCTGGAACGTCCTCCGGGGCGATCTGAGCCTGGTGGGTCCTCGTCCGCTCCTGATGGCCTATTTGGAGCGTTACAGCCCGGAGCAGGCGCGGCGTCACCAGGTCCTCCCCGGCATCACGGGCTGGGCCCAGATCAACGGCCGCAACGCCCTCGGCTGGGACGACAAGCTCGCGCTCGACGTCTGGTACGTCGATCACTGGACCCCCTGGCTCGACCTCTACATCCTCGCGAAGACCGGGTTCCAGGTGCTGCGCCGGGAGGGGATCTCGAGCGAAGGGCACGCGACGATGCCGGAGTTCATGGGTTCGCGCGGGGCGAGTCCCCGGGAGGTCCCGGCGTGACCGGAGTGGTCGTGTACGGGGCCGGCGGCCACGGCAAGGTCGTCGCCGACATCGCGGTCGCCCTCGGGCTCCCGGTCACCGGCTTCCTCGACGACGGCAAGGCCCCGGGCGCCGTTGTCCTCGATTCGCCCGCCACGGGTCCGCTCACCATCCTCGGCGGGAGCGGGTGGCTCGCCGAACGGCCAGGCCAGTCGGTCGCGCTCGGGATCGGTGACAACGAAACCCGCGAGTGCCTGGCCGAGCGATGCGTCGGCCGCGGGCATCCCCTGGCCACCCTCGTCCACCCCAGCGCGGTCGTTTCTGCCTTCGCGACGATCGGGGCGGGCTCGGTGGTGATGGCCAACGCCGTCCTCAACCCCGCGGCGGTGGTCGGGCGTGGTTGCATCATCAACACCGCTGCGGTCATCGAGCACGATGTCATCGTCGGTGATTTCGCGCATGTCTCCCCGAATGCCACCCTCGCCGGCGGCGCTGGCCTCGGGGCGCGTTCTCACCTCGGATCCGGGGCGGTGGTGATCCCGCTCGTGCAGATCGGCGCCCGCTGTACCATCGGGGCGGGCGCCGTGGTCATCCGCGCCGTCCCGAACGGTACCAAGGCCGTCGGGGTGCCCGCACGTCCCCTCTCGACCTAGTCTCGCCCCTCACGTCCTTCAGCCCCCAAAACCACACGTGGCCCGCATCTACCTCTCTCCTCCCCACATGGGTCCCGACGAACGAGCGCTGCTCCTCGAAGCGTTCGACTCGAACTGGATCGCCCCGCTCGGACCGCACGTCGACGCGTTCGAGCGGGAGCTCGCCGCGGCCACCGGTACGGCCCACTGCGCTGCGCTCTCGTCGGGCACCGCGGGCCTGCACCTCGGCCTCATCCTGCTCGGGGTGGAGCCGGGCGACGAGGTGTTCGTGTCGACCCTGACCTTCTCGGCCACCGCCAACGCCGTCCGTTATGTGGGCGCCACGCCGGTGTTCGTCGACGCCGACCCGACGACATGGACCATGGATCCCCTGCTCCTCGAGCAGGCGCTCGAGCAGCGAGCCCGCTCGGGTCGCCTGCCCAAGGCCGTCATCACCGTGGACCTATACGGTCAGTGCTGCGACTACGAGCGCATCGGCGCGGCCTGCGCGCGGTTCGACGTCCCCATGCTCCAGGACGCGGCAGAAGCCCTGGGCGCCACCCACAGCGACCAGCCAGCCGGCAGCCAGGGCGTCCTGGGCGTCCTGTCCTTCAACGGCAACAAGATCATCACCACCAGCGGCGGCGGTGCCCTGGTCTCCGATCGGGGCGATTGGATCGAGCACGCTCGGTTCCTCTCCACCCAGGCCCGCGATCCCTTCCCCCACTACGAGCACTCCACGGTCGGCTATAACTACCGCCTCAGTAACCTCCTCGCCGCTGTGGGTCGCGGACAGCTCCGTCACCTCGACCAGCGGGTGGCGGCCCGGCGTGCGAACTTCGCGTCTTACCGCGAAGGACTCGGCGACCTCCCGGGCTGGTCGTTCATGCCGGAGGCGCCCTATGGAACGGCCAGCCGCTGGCTCACCTGCGCGCTCATCGACCCAGCGCGATCCGGTGCCCCTCGGGAGGCGGTGCGGCTAGCGCTGGCCGCCGCCGACATCGAGGCGCGTCCCGTGTGGAAGCCGATGCACCTGCAGCCCGTGTTCCGGGACTGCCTGGTGTTCGGGGGTTCGGTCGCCGAGCGGCTCTTCGATTTCGGCCTCTGTCTGCCGAGCGGGAGTTCGATGACCGGTGCGGACCGCGAACGGGTCGTGAGCATCGTGCGCTCGGCCCGTGCCGACGTCGCGTGAGGGAACGGTGCCGCGCCTGCCCGAGCTCCCGCGGTCCATCGTCCACCTCGCCGAGGAGCTGCGCGAGCTCGGGGTGAAGGGGACCGCCTTTCGCCTGGGCTGGGAGGCCGCGCAGCGCTCGGGTGCGCAGACCCTCGAGCGGCGACCTCGCGTCCCGAAGCGGCTCGCCCTGCGCCTCGATCGGGTCCCCTTCGAGGCCCCCGAGCACGTGGCCGCGGCGGTAGATCCGCTGCTCGACGAGCCCCGCCGCCACGCGCTCCGGACGGTGGCGGCCGCCGCCCGGACCGGGACCATCCGGTGTTTCTCCCGGTGGGACGCCGACTTCGGGAACCCGATCGACTGGTTCCGCGATCCGACCACCGGGCACGAGTGGCCACGCCGATCGCACTTCTCGCGAGTGTTGCGTACGGCGCCACCGGGCGTCGACGTGAAGATCGTCTGGGAGGCGGCCCGCTTCCCCCATGCCTACTGGCTCGGCCGAAGCGGCGCGTTGTCACCCGACGACCGTCCCGCCAACGGCCATTGCCTGGCCGAGCAGATCCGCCAGTTCGATCGCGCGAATCCCTGGTCCTTCGGGCCGCACTGGGCCTCGAGCCAGGAGCTCGCCTTCCGCCTCCTCGCCTGGCTCTTCGGGGTGAAGACCCTGGCGCTCGCCGGGCGAGGCTCACCCCTCGGTGCCCTCGTCGCCCGCGCGCTCTTCGAGGCTGCCCACCACACCGAACGGCACCTCGCATACGCCCGTCACGCCGTGCACAATAACCACCTCCTCTCGGAGGCCCTCTTGCTCCTGGTCGCGGGCCGATCCCTCGATGGGGCCGTCGAGACCCGACGCTGGCTCGAGCTCGGCGAGGCGATCCTCGGCGAGCAGGCAGACGAACAGTTTTACCCCGATGGCGCCTACATCCAGCTCTCGCACAACTACCACCGCCTCGCGCTTCAGGTCCTGCTCCTCGCCGGTGCCTTCGCCGAGCGCGCGGGAGGCTCACCCGATCCTCGCGTGGTCGCCGCCATCGACCGCTCGGTAGCGTTCCTCCACGCGCATCAGAACCCCGTCGATGGGAGCCTCCCCAACTACGGGACCAACGACGGCGGCCTGCCCGCGCTCCTTTCCACCTGCGACTTCTGCGACTTCCGCCCGACGCTCCAGGCCGCCGCCCTGGTGAGCCGAGGCGAGCGACTCTACCCGCCCGGACCCTGGGACGAGGAAGCGGCCTGGCTCGTCGGCGTGGACCGGCTGCAGGCGCCGCTCCGCCCCCGCGCCCAAGGCTCGGTGTCGTTCTCCTGCTCCGGCTTCCACGTCCTGCGCGGTCGCGATCCGCGCTCGTTCGCGACGTTTCGCTGCGGCACCATCCGCGACCGCTTCACGCAGATGGACATGCTGAACGTCGATCTCTTCTGGCGGGGGCTCAACGTGGTCGGCGACGGCGGCTCGTACTCGTACAACGGCCCCCAACAATGGCACGTCCACTTCCAGGGGACCCGCGCCCACAACACGGTGACTGTCGACGGGCTCGAGCAGATGGTCCAGCACCGCCGCTTCAAGCTCCTCTACCCGACCCAGGCGACAACGCTGCGCTTCGCGACCCACGAAACGGAGCTCGGCGTGGTCGGCGAGCACCAGGCGTTCGCGCGGCAGCTCCCCGGGTGCATCCATCGCCGCGCACTCGCCACCGACGGCCAGGATCTCTGGGGCGTGATCGATGACATCTTCGGCACCGGGCGGCATCGCGTCCGGCTCCACTGGCTGCTCGGCCCCTACCCCTGGGTGCACGACGGGGCCCGCTCCACCCTGCGCACACCCGCGGGCGAGTTCTCCGTCCTGGCCCACCTCGGCGAGGGAACCGTCTTGCCGTCGACCCTCGTCACCGGCGACGAGGCGGAGCCGCGCGGCTGGCTCTCACGCTATTACGGCGAGAAGACGCCCACCCCCTCCTTCGCCGCCGAGCTCGACGTCGACCTGCCCGTCCGGCTCGTCACCGTGCTCGGCACCGGCCAGCCGCGGCTCGAGCGACGAGCCAACGAGCTTGTCATCGTCGGCGATGGGATCCGGCTCCCGCTCGCCGATTCGCTGGTCGGCGCCCCGATCCGAAGGCCTCTCCCATGAAGATCCTCGTCGTCCACCAGTACTTCCTCATGCCCGGCCGCCCTGGCGGCTCGCGCTTCAACGAGCTCGGGCGCCTCTGGCGCGAGGCGGGACATGAGGTGGAGGTGATCACCGGCAACCTCGACTGCGCGTCCGGCAAGGTACCCGAGGCGTACCGGCGGTTCTGGGCTCGGCGCTGCCAAGAGAACGGGTAGGCCGTGTGGCGCTGCCACGTGCCCAGATCCTACTCGAAGAGCTACGCCGGGCGGGCGTGGGCGTTCTTGGGCTTCACGCTCTCGGCCTGCACGGCGACCTCCGCTGCTCCCGGCCCGACGTCGTCATCGCCACCTCCCCACCGCTGGTGGCCGTGATCGCCGGCTTCGTCGCGGCCAAGGTGCGCTGGCGTCCCGCCCCGTGGGTGTTCGAGATCCGGGATCTCTGGCCCGAGAGCGCGGTGACCACTGGCGTGCTCACCGCGACCTCCCCTCTCACCAGGGCCCTCTACGCCCTCGAGCGCTGGGCAGCCCGAGCCGCGGATCGGATCAACGTCCTTACACCAGCGTTCGAGGAGGATCTCATGGCGCGTGGCCTCGCCCCCCGGGAATCGAACTTCCCGAACCGGGACGAGGCCGTCACGGACCTCAGACGCTCTACCGGTGCGGAGGTTCAGCTCCGGGATGGCGCCTGTCGCCGAGGGGATCCGGGAGATGAGTGTTCCGCCCCCCGCGCTGGCCGACCTCGAGCGTCTGGTCACCGCGGTGATGACCGCCCGGCGCGCGCTCTGGCGGACGCTCTGCGCGGAACCACACCCGATCGATGAGCAAGACCACTTCCACCTTGGCGAGGGCGAATTCGCGGACTGGCGACAGGCGCTCCCCGAGCCGCTCGAGGTGGTGCCGCTCCTGCATCGCGGCTGGTTGGTCTACCGAAACCGGCGGTGGAGCGTAGACGCCAGAACACTCGAGACGCACCAATGGCTGCGCTGCTTCCTCGAGCCGCTACTGCCGGGAAACGATCGAAGGAATGCACGCAGGAAGACCCGCGCCGATGTCGTTTCGCTCGTCTACCGGGACATCAAGAGGACCCATGGTGTCGCTGGCGATCCGGCGGTCTTCCACGCATTTCGACTCCTGGCCGAGGGACTCGCCAGGGTCACTTCCCCGCGGAGGAACCACCCGCTAGACCCCTGCGACTCCGAGCTGCGAGACGCCCTGCGACGATCGATTTCCAGCGCGGACAGCACGGTGTCTTCGAAGGCCACCGCCTATGTCGAGCTCTTCTTCGACGTCTGCTTCTCTCTATAGGAGCTGGCTGCCGGGGGGGGATGACTCCCTCCGCCGACCGAGACCGGCGTGGCTCGACCCGGACTTCCTGGACTCGCGCCTGTACGGAATGCGGTCGTCCATCCCTGGCTTCGACCTCCTCTTCTCGGGCGGACTGAGCCTGGCCGATCCATTGGGTAATCCCCTCTCTCGGGCGCGCATCATCTTGATCCGTGGCCTCTTCGGGACGGGCAAATCGGTCCTGGCCGCATCGCTGGCGGCCGAGGTGGCCCGCAAGGGCGGGACCGGCACGGTCATCTGCCTCGATGCAGCCCTCGATTCTCTTCGCGGCTATGTGGGAGCCTTCGATCTGGCGTCAGAAACCCCGGCCACGCCCGACGAGGCGAAGCAGCCCGCCGCGGCCAAGCCGGGGGGGGCTCCGGCCCATACACGCTCCGGTGGCGCGGGAGAGCTGGACGGAGCTACTCAATCGAATCGAGCGCCACCTCGCCGAGGAGGCCGCGTTCGAAAGCGATCAGAAGCGTCGCTCGGATCTGTTCAACTACGAGCTCTTCCGCGACATCCTCGCGCAGAACTTGATCGACTTCCTCGGCACTGCCGATGTTTCCGCCGCCGGGATCCAGCGTGTCATGGCGCGCCTCGGGGCCGAGTTCGAGAGGGTCGCGGTGGACGCCGCGGAACAGGCCGCGTCGCAACGCAGCGAGCAGCTCACGTAGCGCAAACCCGTGATCCGACCGTCTCGACGGTCACGCTGGAGGCCCAGCTGGCGACGCCCGCGAGAAGGTGAGGAAGCGGAACCGACCCATACCGCCGAAGCCCTGTTCCAGGAGCGGAAATGGCCGCGTGGCATCCATGAACCCGTGCCCCGGACCCGACACGTCGATTCGGCGCCGAATGGTCACGGGTACGGTGGGTGCTGGGCTGCGTCAGGGCCGGACGTCGCGCGGTTGCCCCCTACTTCTTGACGCAGAGGATGTCTTCGGTCGCGAGGATCTGACCCGCGCTCACCTCGGACGCGTAGAGGTCCAGGTGCTTCGCCCGTTGCTCGGCGTACTTGCCGAAATTTCCCTCGGCTCCGTGGGCGGCGTGGAAGCAGAACCACTTGCCGGTGGTGGGCTCGGCCGTGGCGGACTGAGTCCCCTTCAAGGTGCCAACGGCGCAGCCTATCATGAACGCGAGCGACAATGAAAGCCCGAGCAGGAACTGACGCATGATGATCCCTCCAATTGGGAACTTGCCACCAACGCGCGATGGCCCGTCACCAATAGGACGGCGCCCCTGCAACGTGAAGGCCAATCTCGAACCTCGCTCCCCCACGTTGAGGACCGACCACTCGACTCAGCACCGATTTTCGCGGGGGCGGAACGACGTAATTGGGGTCCCGCGCGAGGCTCGAAAGGCTGTCGTTTCTGCCCGAGGGTGCGCCTGGGTCTATGTCGGATGGCGGTCATAGTCTAGTCGTCGTCGCGGTCAGTGCATCGCAGTGACGGCAGGTGAGCGTGGCGGCTCAGGACGAACGGTGTCGCTATTGTGCGGACAATTGCGCTGCTTCCTCGGGTTGTTGACGGCAGCGATGTATTTTTCGCCAGAGGCGCCGCGCGAGTCTTAACGAAAACCTTCTGGTAACAGAACCGCCACACTATATAAGACGGAGGTGGCCGACGCAGAGTTCTTCACCAGACCCCAGTTCGATTGGCAGCGGCGCTACGACCCGACTTTGAAAACCGACCACTGGGCCTAGGCAAATCTAGCCGAATGATCTTGGCTACTTCGGCGAGATCTGGCCGCTTGGGTCGTGTTAGTAATGATCCCCCGGCAAAGCCGGGGGCTTTCGGGGCGTGAGCCGCTCAAAGCGGCTGTGATTGGCGCGGCTCATGAGCC
>JAFGBI010000378.1 GCA_016933275.1 Polyangiaceae bacterium
CGCGGGCGGAGCCGGAGACGCGGGCGGAGCCGGAGACGCGGGCGGAGCCGGAGACGCGGGCGGAGCCGGAGACGCGGGCGGAGCCGGCTCCGGAGGTGCGGGTGCCGCCGATGCGGGTGCTGGCGGCATTGGGCCCGACACCAACCCATTCGCGTGGCCGCGGATCGACTGGACCCCCGTCGTATTCGCGAGCGAACAACCTCAATCCGACAACACCTGCGCCCCCACCGGCTGCGCCGAGGGCACCATCTGCCACCAAAGCCGCTGCGTTACCGGTGAGCTAGTGGCAGAGGTCGCCGACACCGGCGGTCAACTGGTTGGAGCCTGGCGCTCAGCGACGGGCGAGCGCGTCGACTTCCTGGTGCGCCGCAGAGAAGGCGAAGTCGTCGAAGCTGTCTTCCGACCGGCATCGGGCGACACGGCGGACGAAGTGCGTGTCGCGCTCACGGTTCCGCCCTCGCCTTGGGTCGGCACGCGCTCCGTCGTGAGGGCGGGTGGCGACGAAGTCGACGGACTTGGCGAGCTCTCGGCAGGCGAAGCCGTCGCCGTCGACACACTCTTGCACAGCCGCACGGAAGTGGCGCTGGCGATGATCCCCCTCGAACTCGGTTGCCGTGCGCCCGATGGCGTCGATTCAGAGTCCTTGGCTGCTCTCCTTTACCCTTGGCAAATCATCCTCAAGTATGCCGTCACCGATCGGGTCGGTCACGTACGCGATCGGGCCGCCGCCTCCTCCTGCAACTACTTCCCCGAACTCCCGCTCCAATCCACTGCGCCGCTTCCGGCGAACCGAACACTCCTCTTGTCTCGTGAGTCGCCAGTGCCGGCGGTTATTGGCCACTTCGCGTTCGACGTCGAGGGCGCCGTTGAAGCGGCCTCCGCAAAGTCCGGCATCACCCTCCCCGCAGCAGCGCCTTGCAGCGCGCTCTGCCGTGGAACCTGCGGGGCGGACTGCAACTCCGACAACTGCGTCTCGTATGGAACCAGCGTCGAGTGCATCCAAACCCAGAGCGGGGACAATACCGGCTACAAGATCGAAGTCGAGCGACTCTCGTGCGGGACGGCACAAGGCTGCCGTGAACACGACCTCTGCTACGATGACTGCCACACGGCTTACGGTTGCGGCACCTGGAGTGCGGCCGGCTGCCGACGCGACTGCGACTGGCTCGCGTGCACCACGCACGGCGTATCCAACTGCGTCTCCTGGGCTCAGGGGGGGCCTCCGTACGACGACGAAGACCTGGGGTACACTTACCCGCTGCCCGACGCCGTAGCCATCGAAGACACCGACGCCTGCCCGACACCCGACGAGGAAATGGGCCACTGCTCGTACCACTATACGATGGACGGCGGAGCCGCTAGCTCGAGCTTCCTCTGCGCCTATGTCAAGCGCAAGACATGCACCGAGGAAGCGCTCGTCGCCGAGGTTGGCATGCCAGGCGAATGGGAGGAGCTGGTGATCAGCTACTTCAACCCGGGCCAGAGCTGCCTTTGACCTGATTGTGACGGTGCGGCGCTTGCCTGGTCCGGGCGCAGGTCTAGAGAGAACGTGGCTGCCAGGCATTCGAAGGCGACGGGACGGTCCCCGCTACGCAGTGGCGGGGAACTCCCGTGCCACCGCGCTCCCCAGCCCGGGACCCCCCGTACTTCCAGAGCGTGGGGGTCCGGCGCAAGCTCACGAAACAGCTCCCACTGATGGCTTGAGCCGACCGCGGCCGAGCTGGCCCATGACCCCGGGACCGCCACGGGCGGGGGTCTGTCCCGCACCATTGCCGGACCACCGGCCACCATCCCGGTCGCTCCGCCAAGTCCACGGACGTGCACGAAAGCACACCTCCGCGCTCGGTCGCGCTCCGCGCTCGGGACAGAACTGGGAGCTGAGTGTACCGCCGGCCCCCGGGATCGGACGGATCGGCTCGCAGGGCTACCCGCTCGATCGACTTGCGCGCTGCAACCCAAGGAGACGCGACGCAGTGCCACATGCTGACCGTGTCATGCACGCTCGCGAGCCGCGCAACCTGGTCGCTGCGCCGAACGAGCCGTCCACGGCCCGTAACATCCAGCCGCACTGGGGAGGAAACCCGACGCGCGAAGCCAGGGGGGAGCGGGCGCAACGCGGGCGGCTGCCCGACAGACCGACACGGCTTGCCGCCGGGCGGAGGCCGCGCGCCCCCTCCGCGGGCAGGCCAGCACGACCTCTCGCCCGCGCTAGAGCCCCGTCCGGTCTGCCAACCCCGTCGGTACCCCGACAAACGCCCCCCTGCGCACCCAGCACGCCCTTCCCCGGGACGCCTGCCGGCACCGATCCACAGGCCCGGACAATCCACGCGTGGTGCCCGCCATCTCCGACCCAGTAGACCAGGGCAGCATGGTACCCTCTTGCCCGTGCGACGGGGCCCGCCACGGGGCCCTGGCGGGGGCCGTCATGGTGAAGAAGCGTGTCGTCGGTGCCTTGGTGGTCGGAGGCCTGGTTGCGTGCGGCGGGAGAACCATTGCCGATCCTCTGTCCTCGAGCGGGGCGGGCGGTACCGCGACCTCCTCCCTCCCGCCGGATGCGATCTCGGAAACCGGAGGGGGCCCCTTCGACTGGGGCGGGGCTGGCCCTGGGGGTGGGACCCTCTCTGCCTCCGGCGGCTTCCCGCTGGGTGCGGGCGGCTTCGTCGCGGTGACCGGAGGACGCCCTGCGGCGCCCTTCGGCGGCAGCAGCCAAGCCACTGGCGGCTGGCTGGTAACCGGCGGCGCTCCCATCGGACTGGGGGCGGCAGGCAGCGGTAGCCCCCCCACCGGTGGGCTCGCGTCGGGCGGCGCCGAACCAGGCACCCAGCCCCGCGGCGGCTCCCCTCCCCGCGACTGTGGGCCACTGATCGACGACATGGAGGACGCGACCGGTTGGATCTGTAGCGATGGCATTCGCCATGGACCTTGGTATAGCTTCAACGATGAGGGCGCCGAGCAATGGCCACCCCTCAGCACGCCCGGCGTCCCCATCCCCAGCGACGTCATCCCTGGCGGCCGCCAGCAGAGCCTGCGCGCGATGCACACCTTCGGCGGGCCTTTTTCCGAATGGGGAGCCGGAATTGGCGTCGATTTGTTCTACGATGGGGCCACCTACGGCACGATCGACGCGTCCGCCTACGATGGCATCACCTTCTGGGTGCGCGGCACGCAGGAACACCACCTCCAATTGCGCATCAGCGACGAACACACCACCCACGTCGACTATGGGGGCACCTGCACTTCCGAGCCCTGTGTCAGGCGCGAACGAGACATCGGCTATGATGCCGAGTGGACCCAGGTCTGGGCTCCCTTCACTAGCCCCAATTTGCATGGCATCGACACGGCGCGGCTCACCAATATTCAGTTCTTCGTTCCCCACCACTCCCCTTTCGATTTCTGGATCGACGATCTCTCTTTCTACACCGGAGAGCCCGCTTGTTGTCCGTCTCGACCGCCGGAATGCCAGGGCGAGCTTCCCATCGAGGACCCGGTCCTCTTCGCCTCCCTCGGGGAGCCCGGCTGCATGGACACTTGCATCGAGACGACCCTGTCCATCCGGCCCGACTCCACGCACAGCGAACCGGTTACCTCTCTGACCGGGCTCGCCTGCTATGCCGCCCTCGCCAATCTCCGTCTGGTCGACCAGGCGCTCACAGAGGTCGACGAGCTGGCGAAGATGCCATGGCTCAGCGTGCTGGAGTTACCGGGCAACCAGCTCCGCAGCATAGAGCCGCTCGGCGAGCTCGACTACCTTCACGTCCTCGACATCTCCAGGAATCAGATCGGCTCCTTGACTCCACTGAGCCGGGTCCGTGGCTTGCGCGTGCTGAGAGCCGCATCGAACCTCCTCACCAGCAGCAGTGGGCTTGAGTCTCATGCCGCTCTGGAGGAGCTTCACCTATCGAACAACCAACTAGCAGAGATTGACAGCCTGCCGCCCTCGCCGCTGCTCCGCCAACTCAACCTGGCAGACAACCGGATCTCCGGGATTGGGGCGCTCGCTTCTTCCTCCCTGCTCCGTGACGTCGATCTCTCGAACAACCAGCTCACGGATGTCTCTCCGCTGGCCTCCGCAACCGAGTGCCTGACGCTGAACCTTGACGGCAACCCCATCCGGACCCTGGATCCTCTGAGCGTCCTCCTCCAGCTGCGGCGCCTGACGGTCGCCAATGCCGAGCTCACCAGCCTCGCACCGCTCCAAGCACTGACCTCGCTCCTCGAGCTCGACGCCTCGACCAATCGCCTCACGGCAACGACCGGGCTGGGCGGTTCGGCCGGCCTGTCCGAGCTCAACTTGGCGGACAACGCCATCGGTGACATCGCCGACCTCCCTGCCTTCCGCAGCCTGGTTCTGTTGGACCTCTCCAACAATCGCATCGAAGATATCGAGTCACTCCGCCGGGCGACGTACATTTCGCAGATAGTCCTATCCCACAACGCGATCAGCGACCTTAGCCCCCTCACCGAAGTCACCACATCCCGAATTGACGCGTCCTACAACCAGATTGAGCAAGTCCCACAGTTAGACGCCTTAGGAGTTTCCAGGCTCAACCTGGAAGGCAATCTGCTTTCCGAGCTTGCCCCTTTCTCGGCAGACTGGGAATGGGAAATGCTCAGCTTCGCCAACAACCCGATTCGGGATCTCGAGCCGCTGGCAAGCATGGGCTGGTTCTACGAGCTCGATCTTAGCGGGACAGAGATATTCTCCCTCCGGCCGCTGGTCGATAACCCCAACATCCGCTCCCGTTCCGCCACCTATGCTGGCACGCGCTCCCCCTCCCTCTTCATCGAGGACACCCCGGATTTGGACTGCGAGCTCGAGGCGGCCAACATTGCAGCTCTTCGCGCGCGGGGGATCCGTGTCTTCACGGATTGTGATGACGTGAGCCAGCGGGACCGCTGACGCCCCCTGGGGGGCGGGGCTGCAGAGGACCGCGGTCCCCCCTCCCCCCCCGGCGCGTCCCGTGGCCGTCGTGCGGGCGCTGATGCTCCCGTTCAGGGGCTCGCCGTTCCTCGCGCCTTCACCTGGTGCACGAAGGCCTCGCGGCGCACCCACGCGCTGCGGGAGCAGATCCAGACCGGCTCCGTACTGGCGGAGCAGGCAGGAGACGACGGTGCCGGGGAGTGTAATGATCCCCCAAGGCTTGCCGCCTAAGTGCGCAAGGGTAGCTGGGCGGGAGGACGCATCGTTTGCCCAGAGAAAGGGAGTGTAGGCGGAGGCGGAGGCGGACGTGGAGCGGAAGGGTGGAAGTGGGGATTGGGGTGAAGGTCAGGGAGGTGGCGGCGGACGAGGGTGGTGACGGC
>JAFGBI010000379.1 GCA_016933275.1 Polyangiaceae bacterium
AACGGCAGCGCTGGAAACGCGTCCGTGCGAGGCGAGGACGCGTTTCCAGCGCTGCCTCTGGAGAGGTCTGCTGCCGGTTCGGTGCTCGAGTCCCTTGGCGGCGTGATCTTGACCGGATCCGGCAGAAAATCTCTCAATGCTCTCGTGGCTATCAGCAATCAGGCGTTAGCGATCAGGGTCTCCACGTTCTACCTGACCGCTGACCGCTGATGGCCTGGCCTGTTCGGTTCCGGCTCCGCCGGCTTGGGTTGTTGATTTGACGCAGCAATCAACCTGATTGCTGCTCTAGCCGCGCCGAATCGCGCGTGCCGCGGCGGGCGGTCGTTGCTCGACCACCTCGACTCGGGGCAGCCGCCGTACGATGGCAATGAGCTCGGCGATGGCGGCCCACGCCACCGCGAGGAACATCCCAACGGCCATCCCGATGGCGGAGCGTAGCGCCAAGTTTCTGCGGAGGGCGACGCCAATCGAGTGCGGCGGAACCACCACCTCGTAGCGGGCTTGCGCGGTCGCTCGCTCGATCTCGAGCTGCGTCTCGGCTTGGCGGAGTCGTTCGACGATGCGCCCGTGCAACCCCTTGTCCGTGTCCACCAGGCGGGTGAGGCGGTTGAGCTCCGTCTCGACCGCGGGGAGCTTGCGCATGGCTTCGCCTGCGCCCCCGATCTGTCCCCCTACCGCCGACAGCGCTTTCTCTGCGCCCATCAGCTGCACCTCGAGATCGCCGATGCGATCCTTGAGGCGGGTATACTCGGGATTCGCGGACCGATCGAGATCGGTCGGTGCCGCCCGGGTGGTCGCCTCCACCTGTCTTCGCAGGTTCTCGGCTTCGGCCTCGGCCTGGCGCACCTCCGGATGCTCGGGCCCCAGACCTCGCCCGCGCAGCTCGGCCAGTCGCTGGTTCGCCTGGGTCAGTGCGGCCTGGTAGGGACCCGCTTCCCGGACCTTGGCTTCGATGAGGGGGCTCTCTCGGGCCAGCCGCTCACGGGCGAGCCTCAGCTCCCCACGCATTCGGGTGACCTCCGCGCTGAGCTCGCCAGCGCGACCCTCCATTCCTGCCGCCGCCGCCACCCGATTGGTTGCGAACTCCGGGAGGTGCTCGAGGTTCTTCTCGCGGAAGCGCCGGAGGTCATCCTCGTTCTTCTCGAGTCGCGCTGCGGTTTCCTCGACGCGCGTGTTCAAGAGGTCAACCTCTGCCTGGTAGACCCGGAGGGTCTTCTCGATCTCGCGCGCGAGGTAGAGCTCGAGGTGCGTGCGGAGGAACCGCACCGCCCACTCGCCGTCACGGTCGGTGATCGAACCTTCGAACATCCGGTCGTTGATGGCGGCAAAGGAGAGCTTCTTGGTGAGTCGTCCTACCCGATCGGGGCTCGGATTGGGTTCGCCGAGCTCGGTGAGGGTGGCCTGGATGAGACGTCCTTCCCGGAACGTCTCCGAGGCCGCATGGAAGAACTCCCTCTGCGGGCGGGGACGAGTCATCTGTGGCTCGTTCTGGAGCGGGTTTTCCTGCGCGGACGTGTCAAGGGAGACGATGAACTCGGCGCGGTTCGGTGGCGGCAAGACGGCTAGGGAGAAGATGGCGAGCACCCCGCCGGCGGTGGGGAGGCCGAGCAGGAGCCGCCAGTGCCGCCGGACGTAGGCGAAGGCCACCATCGCCTTCTGGACCCGCTCTTCGAGCGTCGGCGGGCGCTCTTCGTCGGAGGCGATCGAGATCACCTGACTGGCAACGGCCGCCCTCGACAGCGCCTCCGCCCGCAGGGGGGCCAGCGCGAGCGCCGCGGGGTTGCGGTCGAGGAGAACGGTGTCGTGGCTTGGTAGGTCCCCGCCGAGGCGAAAGAGGAGCATCGTATCGACGATCTCCACCCGATCTCCGCTGGCCAGGGGTGTTGCCTCCGTGATGGGGACACCGTTCACCGAGGTCCCGTTGGCGCTGCCCAGGTCGTTGACGAGGAAACGATCCCCCACCCGCTCGATCATGGCGTGGAGCTGGGACACGGCAGGGTCGTCGATGCGAATCGGTGCGGTGGGCGCCCGTCCGATGAGCACGGAGCCCTTGCTGAATCCATAGACACGGCCCACGTCGCGGCCCCGAAGGACCACGAGAGCCGCCTCGACCGGATCGCTGTCGATGGAGCTCGGGACCGGGTTCGTGTGGGCGAGAGCGCGGTCGAGGGTCGCCTCCAGATCATCACTCGAAGAGGACGAGCCGGCGCCTCCCAACATCGCATCGAGCTTGCTCTCGAGTCCATTTGCCTCAGTCTTTCCCCCATCGGCGTGGCCGTCGTCGGTGCTGCCGGGGGTCGGGTCGTCGCCGTGAGGACCAATCGGTGCTGGGGGCTGAGTCAAGGGGCCTCGTTCCCTGGCGACGGGGTGATGACGGGGGCGGCGGTGGGTCGCTGGCTCGAGGGTGGTGCGGCGCTGGGGCCTCCGGAGGGCGCCGGAGGATCGGATCTTGCGTCAGGACTCGGCGACCCGTCCATGGACAATCCCAGCGGTACGATCGCCGACGGAATCGGCTCGCTGTGCCGTTGGGTGGTGTCGATGTCGAACCAGCTCGCGATCATGTCCGGTCGAAGAATACTGGCCGCGATCGTCGCCAAGGCAAGTACGGATGCAACCACCACCACCGCGTTCCGGACGCGGGTTCGGCCGCCAGCGGGTCTCGCTTCGGGGTTGGGTGGAGGAGGCTGCGTGCTCGGCAACTCGCTGTCGACGGCCACGGGTGTACTGGCCCCCCGCGTCCCGCCGCCATCCGTCTGCTCCACCGGCGTCTGTCTCCCTGGACCGGTTTGCCGCGCACCACCGGCTTGCGCTGCCACGGGTGGAGGGGCCATCGTAACGGCGCGCGGCAGCATCGGCTCGTCCGTCCGTCCATCCCGGCTGGCGCCGCGGGCCGCGTCGAGGATGGCGAGGCGACGGTGCTCCAACTCGCGCCGGAAGTGCTCCCGCACCCAGTGCGACACGTTCGAACGCGCGGCGACCAGCTGGTTTCGGGTGGCCACGCGTCGGAGCTCTTCCGCCATCGCTTCCGCGCTCGCCGGTCGGCTCCGCGGGTCCCGAGCCAGTGCGGAGAGGCAGATCGCGTCGAGGCAAGTTGGCGGTCGCAGTCCAACGGTGCTGGGTGGCGGGATCGGCGCGGACAGGACGTTCGCGATGGTTTCTTCCGCGGTTGGAGCGAGGAAGAGCTCACGGCCGGTCAGCGCGTTCCAGAGCACCACGCCCATCGAGAAGAGGTCTGCCGATTGGTCGACCTGATGACCCAACGCCTGTTCGGGCGCGATGAAGCCCGGGCGCCCGAACAGCGGTTCTCTCGGGTCGGTGGCGACCCCGAAGTGGCCGAGGCGACTCACTCCGAAATCCGACAGTCTGCCGATCCCGTCCACACCGACGATCACGTTGTGGGGCGAGACATCCCCGTGCACGAGTCCGAGCGGTCGCCCCTCGTCGTCGGCGAGCGCGTGCGCTGCCGCGAGACCTTCGAGCGCGTCCGTGATGATGGTGACGAGCAACTCGGGCGGTCGCAACGACGCGCTCCGGTGCAGCAGCGTCGCCAGGCTGCACCCCTCGACGTACTCGAGCACGAGATAGGGCTGGCGGGCGTGGATGGCGGCGTCGACCACCGCTACGGCATTCGGGTGGTGGAGCCGGGAGGCGACGTAGGCCTCGCGGAGGAAGCTCCCTTCCGCTGATGGATCTGCCTCGATCCGATGGCGCAGCACCTTCAGGGCGAAGAGGCGGCGAAACCCCGCCTCGCCGGTGACGCGGCAGAGATAGACCGCGCCCATCCCTCCCCGTCCCAGACGACAGAGCACCTCGTATCTTCCCACGAACCGCTCGTCGCTGACACGCGCGTTGCGGACGAGCAACGTGGGTACGCCGGGATCACCTGGCCGTTCCTCAACCTCGTCGAGCGCCGGTGGGGCGGCCTGCTCCCCGATCTCCGGGGCCGTTGGCACGGGCGCGGCGGGCAACCCGGGAGGAGCCGGCGGCATCGGCGCCGGTGGCGTGGCCGGCACGGACGGCTGCTCCGGAGTGGGGGAGCGATAGCCACGAGGTGTGATGCTTGCAGTCTCCGGGTACTCGTCTACCCAGGAACCATCTCGGCGCGTCATCGCCGGGTAGATTTCCTCGCGTTCGAGGCGGCCTGGGCCCACCCCGGACCCAACGGCAGACCTCCGTGGCCTCGAGTCGTGGCGTGGCGGGCCCGAGGGCGGATGGGACGAGGGCCGGACGGGGACCACCTCGACCGTACCGGGACGCGAGGAGTACCGCGTCGTTCCGGGGCTGCGGTCCGCCTGTGGTTCGGGGATCGGGTTGGCGCGCCGGGTCGCCAGCTCTGGGTCCAACTGCGGCAGCCGGGGCGCACCGGGCACGGGCACCGCAACCATGTGCCCGAGCAGCGTGGCGGGAGGTGGAACCTGGGAGACCGACGGCGCCGCGCGGACGTACCCAGCGCTGATCAGAGCGACCAGTTCGCGCAGTGCCTCGACGGCGTCGCGGCCGGAAGCATCGATGACATCCGTTACCGAGCGTTCGCCATCGCACAGCTCGATCATGGCTCGCCGCTCCGGTTGCAGCCGCTCGGCCGCGCCGACCGCGTCGCTGCGCCAGAGTCGAGACTGCAGGTTGGGGGCCGTGTCGACCAGGCGGCTCCACTCCGCGGTGCGAGCCGCCTGCCGCTGCAGGACCTGCTTTACGGTGGCTTGGATCCGCTGCGGGCGACCGCCGCCGCCTTGCAGGACCTCGAAGCGTCCCTCTTCGGCCGCCATCAATCGTCCGAGGGCGGCCTCCCCGGTGACGCCGGCCAGCTCGGCGTCGATGAGCGCCCCCCCGCTGAACCAGACGTGTCCGACTCCAAGCTCGGTGAACAACCGAACCTCGGCTTCCTGGGCACCCTGTTCGACGGTGGCGAGGAGGTTGGCGAGCGAGGTCGCCCCCAGCTCGCCGCGCATCGCCACCCGTTGGTCCATCTCGTCTTTCTTGCCCGCCGTGGGCCGAGCGTCACTTCGGGCGACGCTTCCCGAGAGAATACGCGGGATTGTTGCCGCCGCAAGGCGCGGGCCTTGGGGGACCCTGCGCCCAACTCCTCGGGGGAGCGCGGTGTCGTAGCGGTGTCGAGAGCGGGGTCACCGCCCGCCGGTCAGGCGCCGTGGGGCACGGTTCGCGGCCGACCTGCCTTCGACTGCGTTTCTGGCCGCAGCGGTGAGGTCGTCATCGCCACCGCCTCGGCGCGGATTCGGGCGGAGCCGGTCCGTGACCGGTGAAGGGACCACCGCCGGTCGAGCTCGGTTCCGAAAGGAGCCACCCGCCGGGTTTCCGAAGCGGTGAGGCCGACCGGGCCAGGGAATCGCCCTGCGAGCTCGAGTCGACGCTGGCCCGTCAGGGCTCGTCGGGTGCTCGACTCTGGCGGATGTCCTTCACCCCAACGTCGAAATGCAGGCGCAACAGACGGCTCAGGTGCTGCTCGCTGCGCAGCCCAACCTGGCGGGCGATCAATCGCATCGGCATCGAGGTGTCGCGGATGAGCGCGCGGGCCTGCTCGATGCGAACGGCGCGTACGGCATGCATTGGCGACAGGCCAGTGACCTCTCGGTACTTGCGGCAGAGGTGGTATCGCCCCATCCCGAGGTGCCGTGCCAGCTCATCGAGCGTGAGGGGTCGATCGAGGTGCTCGAGCACGAACGCCCGTAGCCGCTTTTCGAGGGCGCCCGTCTCGTCCGTGGCCAGGCGTTGCCACTCGCGAGACATGAGCTCGAGCACGCAGCTGCGGTAGGTATCCGCGCCCGGGAAGCTCGCGTTTCGTTCCATCTGGAGCCAAAGCCCAAGATCGCGGAGGCGGCCGGCCGCGTCGCGCACGGGTCGCCTCGCGTTCGGCGCGGACCCCGGCCACGCGGCGCCGAGCACGAGAAACTGAGCGGCTCGGGCGGGCACGAGCCGGGCGGCAACATCCCCGGGCGGCAGCCAGATGGCTTCGGTCGCCTCCAGCTGGTGGTTCCTCTCCTCGATCACGAGCGTCACGCTCTCCAGGAGCACGACGAGGATGCGGTGGTGGGTACGCTTAGCGAGGACGATCGCCCCGTCCGCTGCCGTGGTCGCCACCGCGACGCTCACCGGACCGTCCGCGCGCGCCCCGGGGAGCGGGGGGAAGTCGGGAGCGGGCGGTGGCCGCAAGACCTCGCGGACATCGCTCATCACATCGGGCGGGAGTGAGCCGAGGCTGCGCGGCGCTGGGTGCATGGGCGCTCCTAGTGCAACGACCTGGGGATGCGACGACGCGGTGTGGCAGACCCGATCCGGCCCGCGCCAGTTCTTCTTGGCGCGGGCCATTCGGCGACGCAAGCCGTTTCTTTCACTCGGAAGAAAGCGAAATCGTTTCGAGCCACTGGAATCCCCCCGCGCCGCCGGTCACGCGACGGGAGGAGGGTGGACGAAGACGCCGCGCCTGGCTTGCCCCGGGGGTCGCGATGAATCCCGATTCGCGGGTTCCCTCCGGCCGGTCACAGGGCAGCGCCTCCGGGGACAGAGCGCGTGCACCGTTCGTCTCGAGGGTGAGGCAGGAGGAGCGAGGTCGGATCCGGAGGGTCGCTGCACGCGGCGTCAGCGGTCGCCGGGGCCGTCATCGTGGCGCGGATGGCCGAAGCCAGAATCGCTGCTGCCGCCGCGATCTCGGCGGAGGTCACGCGGAGGGATGGCATCAGTCGCACCACGTTGGGGCGCGCGGCGTTGACGACGAGCCCGGACGCGAAGCACCTGTCACGGATGGCCTGGGCGCGAGCCTCGCGGAGTTCCAGTGCCCAGAGCAGTCCCCGCCCGCGCACGACGCCCCCGGTATCGCTCCCGATCCGCTGTAGGGCGACGCGCAGCTCCTCGCCGAGCTCCCTCACCCGAGAGAGGAACGCCTCCTCCGCCACGACGTCCAAGACCGCGAGGCCGGCTGCGCAGGCCAGCGGATTGCCGTGGTAGGTCCCACCGTGCTCGCCGTTCGACAGGCAATTCGCGTTGGCGGACACGAGCACCGCGCCGACGGGTACCCCGCCGCCCAACCCCTTCCCGAGGGTCATGACATCGGGTCGCACGGCCTCGTACTGGTGCGCGAAGAGCAGTCCGGTTCGTCCGATGCCGGTTTGGACCTCGTCCAGCATGAGCAGCACGCCCGCGGCATCGGCGAGGTCCCGAAGCTCGCGGAGGTAGCCTGCGGGTGGCACGATCACTCCCGCTTCCCCCTGGATCGGCTCGACGAGGACGGCCGCCGTTCGCGGGCCGATCGCCTGCCGCACCGCCCGGGGATCCCCGAACGGAACGCGCAGGAAGCCGGGGGGGTAGGGAGGAAAGAGCGTGTCCCAGCCGGGCTTGCCGCTGGCGGCCATGGCCGCCAGGGTCCGGCCGTGGAAGGCGTCCTCGGTCGTGATGATCTCGAACGCACCCTGCCGGTACAGACGCCCCCATTTGCGGGCGATCTTGATCGCGACCTCGGTGGCCTCGGCGCCGCTGTTGGTGAAGCACGCCGCGGCGAGCCCCGAGAGATCGCACAGGCGGCGCGCGAGTCGGGGCGCCTGGTCGTTGTGGAGCGCCGGGCTCGCGGTGAGGAGCCGATGGGCCTGCGCGGCGATGACACCGCTGACCTCCGGCGGCGCGTGGCCGAGCGCGTTCACGGCCCACCCCTGGATGAAGTCGAGGTACCTGCGCCCGTCGGCATCCCAGAGATACGAGCCCTCGCCACGGGTCATCGCGACCGGCGGTCGCTCGACGATGGGCATCAGACATGGTTCGAGATCGTTGAACATCGGGGGCTTTCCCCGGGCGATCTCGGCCGACGCACTCGAGCCGCCCGGTGGTGTGGGTCCGGGCGGCTGCGTCGGTGGCCATGCGTTCAAGCGCGACATGGCTCGGCGCCTCCGCCCCGACGGGCGGTGCGACGAGCGCGAGCGAGCGCAGCGAACGACATGGGGATTGCCTACCACGATCACCGTAGTGGTCAAGATCCGGCGAGGGGCGGCGCCGCTGTCCGCCGGGCCCCCGGGTCCGGCCCGGGGGCGCTTGACGGCGACAGGCGCGCGTGAAAGAGGCTTGCCGTTCCCGGCGGTGGGAGGCGCCCTCCCTCACCCCCGCCCCGCCCGACCAAAGGAGCAATGACAGCATGTCCAAGCTGACCGAGTCCCCCGCGTGGAAGGCACTCGCGGCGCATCGCGCCGAGATCGACGAGACCCACCTGCGGACGCTGTTCGCGGCCAATCCCCAGCGCTTCGCGGCCTTCTCGCTCACCCTCGAGGACATCCTCTTCGACTACTCGAAGAACCGGATCACCGACCAGACGATGGCCTTGCTCGTAGGGCTCGCCGAGCAGGCCGAGCTGCCTCGGAGGATCGCGGCCATGTTCGCGGGTGAGCGGATCAACCTGACCGAGAACCGCGCCGTGCTCCACCTCGCCCTGCGCAACCGGTCGAATCGCCCAATCGTGGTCGACGGCGAGGACGTGATGCCCGAAGTGAATCGGGTCCTCCGCCAGATGCGCGAGCTCAGCGAGGCGGTCCGTTCGGGCGCCTGGAAGGGCTATTCGGGGCGGGCGATGACCGACATCGTCAACATCGGTATCGGTGGCTCCGATCTGGGGCCAGTGATGGCGACCGAGGCGCTGCGTCCGTACTGGAAGCCGGGACTGCGCGTACATTTCGTTTCGAACGTGGACGGCACGCACCTCGTCGAGACGCTGAAGAAGGTGAACCCCGAGACGACGCTGTTCATGGTCGCATCGAAGACCTTCACGACGCAGGAAACGATGATGAACGCCGAGAGTGCCAAGGCCTGGCTGCTCGCGTCCGCACACGATCCGCAGACGGTGGCCAAACATTTCGTGGCCCTGTCCACCAATGCCAAGGGCGTGGCCGCGTTCGGCATCGACCCGAAGAACATGTTCGAGTTCTGGGACTGGGTTGGGGGTCGGTACTCCCTCTGGAGCGCGATCGGGCTCCCGATTGCCTGCGTGATTGGGATGGATGCTTTCGAGGAGCTCCTCGCCGGCGCTCACGACGTCGACGAGCACTTCCGCACCACGCCTCTCGCCCGCAACATCCCGGTGATCATGGGGCTCCTGGGCGTCTGGTACGGCAACTTCTTCGACGCCCACGCGCATGCCATTCTGCCGTACGATCAGTACATGCACCGCTTCGCCGCCTACTTCCAGCAGGGCGACATGGAGAGCAACGGCAAGTACGTCGACCAGCAGAATGGCGTCGTCGACTATCACACTGGTCCGGTCATCTTCGGCGAACCGGGGACGAACGGGCAACACGCCTTCTATCAGCTCATCCACCAGGGGACGCGGCTCATTCCCTGTGATTTCCTGGCTCCGATCCAGACCCACAACCCCCTCGGCAACCACCACACGGTGCTCCTCGCCAACTTCTTCGCGCAGACCGAGGCGCTGATGCGGGGCAAGACCGCCGAGGAGGTGGCCAAGGAGCTCGATCCGAAGCTCCCCGCGGACCAGCGCGACCAGCTCCTCGCTCACAAGCAGTTTCAGGGCAACCGCCCCACCAACAGCTTCCTCTTCACGAAGCTCGACCCGCGGACGCTGGGACGTCTGGTGGCGCTCTACGAGCACAAGATCTTCGTGCAGGGGATGATCTGGAACATCCTGTCGTTCGACCAGTGGGGCGTGGAGCTCGGCAAGCAACTCGCCAAGGTGATCCAGCCGGAGCTCGAGGCGGTCGGCGAGGTCGCGAGCCACGACAGTTCGACCAACGGCCTCATCAACTACTTCAAGAGCCGGCGCTCGCTGTCCTGATCGGCACTCTGGCGCCCAGAGGATCGGGGCCGGCCGGCACGGATGGGTCAGCTCGACCGCGAGCGATCGGCCGTTGGGCTGGTCGCGGGGGCGGCCAGCTCCGGGTCGAGACGGTGGCGTCCGGTCTGGTCGATTCGAAGGTCGGGAGCGGTGACCGCCTGCCTGGAGTTGCAGCGGGCGGAGATCCGTGATTCGACTGCGATGCCCCGCCGTCGGAGCCGCGAGAAATCGATCGGTTCGCTGCGCGAGGGTGCCTCTACATGGCGCGCCCCTATCGGAAGTCGCTCACCTCGATCGCCGAGCTGGTCGAGGACACAGGCCTCGTCGGAAGCTGGCTATGCCGCTCCGGATCCGCGACTCAGCTCGGTTTCGGCGGGCTCGCGGGGTTCGTCCTTTGTCTCGGGGCGTTCGCCCTACGCGAACCGTTCCTCGCGGCATCACTCGGCGGGGAGCTTTCGTTCTTCGGAGCTCCCCACATTGGCATCCATCGTGCCTGCATCATCGCCCAGTCGCTCGGCCTGTTGCTCTCCCAGCTGCTCGGGGCGACGGCCGTGGTCGAGCTCGATCCCGGTCGGCGGGTCCCGGCGCTGGGGATCGTGCTCGGTCTTGGCGAGCTCGCGCTGGTCGTGCTGGCGCTCGCCCCACCGACCCTCGCTCCGGTATGTTTGTTGGTGAACGGCCTCGCGCTCGGCCTCGTCTGGGGGCTCGCCTTCTCCTTTCTGGAGGGGCGGCGGGTGTCGGATGGTCTCGGGGCCGCCGCCGCCGCCGGCTACCTACTCGCCGGCGGCGTCATGCGGAGCGTCGGTGACGCGCTGCTCTCGTCCGGGGTTCCCGGGCTCTGGGTTCCGGCAGCGGCCGGGGCCTTGGCGGCGGTGCCGCTGGCCGGTGCGCTGTGGATGCTGTCCCAGTTTCCGCCGCCGGACCGGCAGGACGAGGCTGAGCGGTTGTTTCGCGCCCCGATGTCGAGAGCCATGCGGTGGCAGTTCCTCCGCGCATCCGCGCTCGGTCTCGGGCTCCTCCTGGTAGCGCACGCGAGCCTCTCCGGCTACCGCGAGCTCCGGGCTCGGATCACCCTCGATCTGTGGGGGCTGAGCGGCTGTCCCGATGCTCCGAACGTCCTCACGCCCGTCGAGCTTCCGGTCGCCGTGGCGGCGGTCGTCGCCGTGGGCATTCTGATGGTCGTCCGCGATCAACACCGCGCCCTGGTGGCGATCCACGGTCTGATCCTGCTTGGCCTTGCCTTCATCGCCGGCAGCACCACGCTCCACCTCGTTGGGGTGCTCGAGCCCACGCCCTGGATGATCCTGGTCGGCGCGGGGCTCTTCCTCGTCCACGTGCCCTTCACCTGCGTCCTGTTCGATCGCATGGTCGCTGCGCTCGGGATGGTTGGGACGGCTGTCTTCATGGTGTTCGTCGCTGGCGGCTTCGGCCAGTTGGGACGTCTGGTCGTCCTGGGGACGGAGCTCGTGCGGGGATCGCTCGTCGGTTCGCTGCATTCGTTCGCGTTCGTGTCGCTCGGGGTCTCCGTGGCGGCCGCGGTCCTGGTTACCATGTCGGCGCTCTACTTCCGCGACCACCGTCGCGACGCGCTCACCGTGACAGGAGGGATCTGACCGGTTCTCGCCCGGCGGGACGCAGCGGGCTTTCCCTCGGCGCCGGTCCAGCCTATAGCCCCGGCATGGTCGCGCGCGTCCTCGTGGTGGCTGGCTCGGACTCCGGCGGAGGCGCCGGGATTCAGGCAGATGTCAAGACCGTGACCGCCCTTGGCGGTTACGCCATGACGGCGATCACGGCACTCACCGCCCAGAACACCCGAGGCGTGTTCGGGATCCTGCCAATCGACACGGAGTTCATCCGGCAACAGCTCGAGGTCGTGTTGAGTGACCTCGGCGCCGATGTCGTGAAGACCGGGATGCTCCACTCCGCCAGCGTCGTCTCGGCGGTCGCCGGCACCCTCGCCATGTACGCGCGGGACGTGCCGCTCGTGGTCGATCCCGTGATGGTCGCCAAGGGCGGTGCCACGCTGCTCGAGCCGGCCGCGCGTTTCGCGCTGGTGGAGAAGCTCCTGCCGCGGGCTGCGCTCATCACGCCGAATGCACCGGAGGCCGCGGCGCTCACGGGACTCCCGGTGCGGGACGTCGACGATCTCGCGGCGGTCGCCGACCGGCTCCTGCTCCTCGGCCCCTCCGCGGTCTTGGTGAAGGGTGGACATCTGCCAGGAGCATCGGTCGTCGATCTACTGCGCACAGCGGACGGCTTCGAGCGCTACTTCGAGAGCCCGCGCCTCGAGACCACCAACACGCATGGCACCGGGTGCACGCTGGCCTCCGCGATCGCCACCGGGATTGCCGAGGGGCTCACCCTGGAGCACGCGGTCGAGCGCGCGCGAGGCTATGTGGCCCAGGCGATCCGCACCGCGCCGGGGTTCGGGAAAGGGCATGGACCGCTCTACCACGCGCACACGTTTCGCCGGCCCATCGAGGCCTGAGCCCCGCGGCGGCGAGGCTTCGCGCGACGGCGCCGCCGTCGTGCGGGGCTTTCTGGTGGGGGCCGCGCTGACGGCGGTCATCACCGCCTGCGCGAAGGATCACCCGAGAGAACTCGAATGGCCGAGTGTGTCGGCGGCGGGGACCGCTGGAACGGGGGGATGGCCGGGGGGGGGGACCGCCGGGAGCGAAGTCGAGTCGGGCGGGAGCGCCGCCGGTGCGGGACCCGCAGAGCCACCAGGCCCACCCATGGTGACGCTCCTGCACGGGATCGTCGACGCGCCGACGCTTGCCTTCTGCGTCGCGCGCACCGTCGAAGGCGAGGTGATCCCGATGGGTAGTCCGTTCCCCGACCGGGGGCTCCCCTTCGCCGGTGCGGTCGCGCTCGGCGAGCTTCCCGGTCTCGATGTCGCGGCCGAGGATGCCACGCTCTACGTGATTGCCGGCACCCCCGAGGTGCTCGCGGAGCTCGATTGCGCTTCGGCCATCCGTCGTGCGGCCGAACTCGCTCGCGCGAACGGGGGGGCTGGGGGCTCTGCGGGCGGGACCACCGCCGGGGCGGGTGGCGGAGCGGGAACTCCACCGCTAGTGGCTCGAGCGGGAGCCGGCGGCGACCTCGGGATGAGTGGGGACGGGGGCGACGTGGCGGTGGGTGCAGCGGGCGCTCTTGGTGAGTCGGGGACGCGCGGCAACGCAGGTGCGGCGGCGCCCGGTGCGGCGGGGATCCGCGGCGCCGGGGGCGTCGCTGGCGCAACGGGAGCCGGCGGCGCCGCGGGCATCAGCGGCGCGGCCGGGGCCGCCGCCGGGGCGGGGGGGGCTGGGCTACGGTCCCGTCCCCCACCCGAGCTCCGCGCCGCGGCGCTGGCCACGATCCCCGAAGGAACCCTCGCCCGCGAGCGGAGCACGCTGCTCGTCGCGCGCGGCTGCCTCGGCGGGGGCTACGTGCCTGGCGCCGATTTGGAGTCGATCTGTGGCGCGGGCGGCACCTCGTCCGGCTTCACCGCTTCACCCCTGTTCGTGCGGCTCTCGCGGCTCACCGCGCCGGATTCCGTCGGCCTGACGGCGGTGCATGCCGCGACCCCGGTGGCCGCCGACGAGCGGCTCTCCGTGGCGCTCACCCTCGATGGTTCGACGCCGATCGAGCTCGTCACCGGTCTTCTTCCTGGCAGCATCGCGCTACCGCCGGTGTTCGTCCCGAACGTGGACTTCTCCGCGATGGTTCTGGGCGGGGCCGTGTCGGTCGGCGCAGGTCGCGCGCCGACCGCGACGGTCTCTGTCTCCTGGTCCGAGATCCTCGCGCGGACCGACGACGGAGCGCCCCGCGCCGGGGGTGTCGTCGCCCTCGTCATCGTGGGGCCCGGCTTGGGTGTGGAGCTCGGGATGGGACCGTGGAACCCACCCACGGTGGGACTGGTCGACGCCGCACCCGCGCTCCAGTGACCCCGCTCCGAGGGCGAGTCCGGGGGGTTCTCGGGCGCAGAGGCGAGAGCCTCCAATCAGGTTGATTGCTGCGTCAAATCAACAACCTAGAGCACCGAACCGGCAGCAGACCCCTCCAGAGGCCGCGTTGGAAACGCGTCCTCGCCTCGCACGGACGCGTTTCCAGCGCTGCCGTTGCTGGTGGCAACCGGATCGGTGCTTTGGGCCAGGATCGAGGTCATGGCATGCCCGTCCTCAATGCAGGAGCTGGATCTCGGCGAGGCGGCGTTTGGCGTCGAGCGCGAGCGGGCCGTCCGGGAAGCGGCGGAGGAAGGAGCGCAGGGTGTTCTTGGCATCGTTCCACGCCTGGATGCTCGCCTGGGTCTCGGCCAAGAGGAGCGCGGCGTCGTCCATCACCTCCCGGTCCGCCGACGCCTCCGAGAGCGGCTGCAGCAGGCGGATCGCCTCGCGTTGGCGTCCGAGCGCCACGAGCGATTGCGCGAGCACCAAGGTGGCCTGGGGGCTGTGTGCCGCGTCGCTCTTGTAGCTCAGCGACTCGCGCAGCTGGGTCTGCGCCTCGTTCCAACGGCCATTTCGCGCATGATCGAGCCCGTTTTGGTAGGCGATGATGGATAGCTCGTTCTTGGCGCGTTCGACGGCGGCATCGAAGACGGCACGCTCGGTCGGGGTCAGCTCGAGCTTCGTGACCTCCTCGTAGCCCTTCACCACGTCCGCGCGTTTGTTCTGGCGGACGAGCTCGAAGTACTGGGCTGCCTTCCGGCTGGCACGCGTGCGAGCCTCCTCGCGTTCCTGCACGATCGTTGACTCCGCCTCCATCTGAGCCAGCCGGTCGCGCTGATCCTTCGTCTCGGCGCGGATGGCGGCGACGCGCGCGTCCCAGGCGATCTTGAGCGAGACGAAGACCACCGCGATCGTGACCACGTAGGCGGTCGCGCTTCGGAAGACGAATTGCCGCTCCGACGCCTGCTGGCGTTTCGCGATGCTCTTGAGATCGGCGGCCAGGGCGTTGACGAGGTTGTTCGTCTTGATCGTGAGCGAGCGGCTCTCGACGATCTCTCGCTTGATCTCCTCGAGCTCGTACTCGTCCAGTCCTGGCACGGGAGTCCCCTATCGCCGCGGGGCCCCTGCGGCAAGGTCGGCTCGCTGCTCGCTCGGCGAGGACCGGGCGGGGAGCGGTCTCTCCTTGGCGCCCCCTGAACATGGGGTGGTGTGGGCGCCGTGCGGCCCGCGACCGCGATTCCGGTGCGGTTGCTCAGGCCGTTCCTTGACAACCCTCGGGTTCTGGGTAGAGCGGAGCGCCCGGTTGCCGCCCCGTGGGGCATCGGCCAAAAAGCCTCCCTCCTTCACCGGGCCACCCGCCTGCCGCACCCCAGAGACACCGCACATGGACACGAGCGACATAAAGAAGGGCGTCAAGATGATGTGGGACGGTCAGCCCTACATCGTGGTCGAGTTCCAGTTCGTGAAGCCCGGCAAGGGGCAGGCCTTCACTCGCACCAAGATGAAGAACCTCCTCACCGGGGGGATCATCGAGAAGAACATCCGCTCCGGAGAGAAGCTCGAGCCCGCGGACGTCGAGGATCGGACCTTACAGTACATCTACCCCGACGGCGACAGCTTCGTCTTCATGCACCAGCAATCCGGTGATCAAATCATCGTCAACGCGGAAATCATGGGGGATGGAGCCGATCTTCTCGTCGACGGGATCGACTGCATCATCACTCTTTACCGGGGGAACCCGGTCAGCGTGCAGCTCCCCCCGCACATCACCGTCCAGATCGTGGAGACGGAACCCGGCGTGAAGGGCGACACGGCCACCAACGTGACCAAGCCCGCCAAGGTGTCGAGCGGGGCGACCCTCCCCGTGCCGCTCTTCATCAACGAGGGCGAATGGATCAAGGTCGACACCCGCAGCCGCGAATACCTCGAGCGCGTCAAGGTGTCCTGATCATTCCTTGAGCCCAGATGCCCAGGCCCTCAACGTCGCGCGACGAGGACCTGGTCCCCGCGGACGCACGCGATGGCCGACCCGCCGTTGGCCGGCACACAGTCCGACAGCTCGTTCGGACGGTCGAGGTTGGGTCCCCGCCAGAGCTCCGGCTTCTCGCCGCCGGTCACCAGCACGCCGAGCGCGGTGGCGATGGCGAGGCGCACCCCATCCGGAGAACGTGCCGTCCCTGGCTCCGCCAGTGCGGCCGTGGGGCCTATCGACACGCCTCCAATCACGGCGGAGATCGCTCCGCCCGCCCCGAAACCGAGCGGCACCGGGGCGGGCACCTCTGGCACGGGGCGTCCGACACAGGCGCCCGGCCGCGCCGCGAGCACGGTCGCCGGGACGGATGGGGGATCGGCCCCCAAGAACCCGAGCAGCAGCTCCGAGCGATCGCAGGCCTGGGAGACCGAGATCCACCGTCGTCCATCGGAGCTTCGCACCTCGAGCGACCATGGTCGGGCTCCTCCGCCTGGATCGGCCGGCTCTTCCTGCTCGCCGTCGGCGCTCGTTCGGATGACTCCGGACGGAGTGAGGACGAGCAGGGAGGGTTCGGGCTGCTCGAACCGGAGCGGCGACCAACGCGGTTCCGTACGGGGAGCCACGCGGGCCGCCAAGGTACCGACCGTCGCGGGCGTTACCAACGTCACGGCCGACTCGACCTGCGCGACCAGTGCGTCGCGGTCGGCCGGGGACATCGGCGCGAGGAACCAGCCGTCGCGGGTGAACACGGACACGGCACGCGGCAGGTCGCCGGCGGCTAGTGCGGCGACGACCTCCGCCTTCGCGAGCAGATCCACCAGGTTCGTCGGGTCTCCGCATCGAAACGGGCTCCCCTCACGGTCGAAGATCCGCGGGGTCCCGGCCTCCGCGCAGACGCTCGCCGTCAGTCGCCGGGTCAGCTCGACGCGCTCCAGCACCAGCGCAGATTGCTTGCTGTTCGGGGCCCGAGCCACCGCGGTGCGCGCCAGGCGCAGGAGCGACCCGAGCGGCTCGCGGGCCTCACGTGACGGCCCGGCGGTTCGATCGATCCACTCGAAGGCGGCCGCCACCTCCTCGCGGCCGGTTGCCGTACGAAGGGTGAGGTCGAGGGTGATGTCATCGCGGTCGTCACCATCGCGGTCGGTCGATCGTACCACCGTGGAAAGGGTCTCGCCGGGCGCCGGCGCGGCTAGCCGCAGCGCGAGCGCCTCGGTCTGGCCTCCCATTGGCGAGAGCACGGCGACCGTTCGGATTGGCGCCCGGCTGATCCCGCCCGTCGTGCACTTGGCGGTGACATCGATGGTTACCGTATGTGGTCCCGACCGCACGAGCTCCGGCTCGAGCTTGCAGTCTGCCGCGGTGGGGACGAAGCCCGACAGTCGCCAGAGCTCTCGCGGGGCGCTCGTTGCAGAGAAGAGCCACATCGCGCCGTCGCGACCCTGATCGGGCACCACCCAGGCCACCGCCTCCTCGGTCCCGTCGGCGTCGAAATCCGCCGCCAGTCCGGCGGCGAGCCAGTGGTCGGGCGGCGCCGCCGCGACGATCGTTCCCAGGGTCAGGTTCCGCGTTCCCGGCGTCCCGCGCTGGGCGACCTGGGGCTTGAAGGGCTTGGTTGCCCCGCTGGCACTCGGAGCGGGTGGGGAGGCGCTGGCGCTCTGCCGGGGCAGCGCCGCGGACTCGCTGATGGCAAAGGGCGTATAAGGCCGGTCGTTCTCGCAGCCTCGGCACCCCGCGATGCCGGCTGTTCCGCAGAGGACCCCGCCCCAGGCACCTGCGTGGGCCATCGTCCAGAAGAAGAGAGGAGTGGTGGCGCGCTCGCGTGCCCTTCGCCACCCCACGTCACCCCGGTCGGCCCAAGAGGAGAGGGATGGTGCTCGTCCGGCCGGTTGATCGCTGGCCTCTGCCCCGCACGGCGGCCCGTCGTCCAAGTGGCTCACCGCCCCCTTGTCGTGCATCCCCCCCCGCCGGATCAAGTAACCGTGTCGATCGGACCGGGGTTGCCCCGTTTCCGTTGCCACCACGGAGGGGCCGCTCACGCGCGGGGTGGCGCATGGAAATGTCGGAGATGAGGAGGGTTTCCTGGTCTTGTAACCCCATGACGTGAGGCGTACTCTCGCTGCTCGCTCGGATGGACTCGCGGCGTTATCGCGCCGTTTCGCTCGTGGTGGAGAATGGATTCTCGAACGATCCGTACGGCCCTGGGCTTGCTGCAAGACGACCCCGAGAACGAGGGAGGTTGGACGTCGCTGCGCGCGGCGGCGGAGGTCGCCGAAGGTGACCTCTCCCTCGCGGAGGGGCTCCATCTCTTCGCTTCTGCGCGGGAACAGTATCGCGAACGGGGCGAGTGGGATGGCGTGGCAAGCCTGCTCGAGATCTCCGCTGCCGTCGCAACACCGGAGGAGCGGCCCGCGTTGTTGCTGGAGCTCGCCAAGGTGTACGGAGAGGAGCACCTGGACGAGGTATCGGCGCGCGAGGCGCTGGAGATCGTGCAACGGCTCCTGCCGGAGGATCCGACCGTCGCGGCTGCGGTGGAGGACAGTCTGGAGCGCGGTGTCAAATGGAAGGAGCTGGTGTCGACGTACGCGGCGGAGGCGGACGGGGCCCCGGACGACGTCTATCGGAGCTCGATGCTGATGCGGGCTGCCGAGGTCGCGGTTCGGTTCGGCGGCGAAGCCGCCGACACGAGGACGGCCATCGACCAGCTCGAGCAGGCGGTTCGCCTCGACACCAACAACGATCGCGCCGTTCGTCTGCTCGAGCGGCTCTATCGACAAGTGGGCGCGTGGGAGGATGCCGCGCGAGTGCTCGAGCGCGCCGCCGACTGCGCCGAGGATCCTCGGGCGAGATTCGCCGCCGGACGTCGTCTCGCGCGTTTGTACCTTCGGAAGCTCGAGGACCAGGAGCGCTGCATTCGCGCCTATCAGCGGGTGCTGAAGGACGCGCCGGAGGACCGCGAGGCCAAGGCATTCCTCTCCGAGCTCTTCTCTCGCGAGGAGCGTTGGGAGGAGCTGGTCAGGCTCTACGAGCGCGAGATCGACCGTGACACGAGCGGCCGCGACCGTCTGGGCGATATGGTGCAGATCGCCATGCTGCACTGGCGGAAGCTCGGCCGCCAGCAGGAGGCGGAGCAGTGGTTCGAGCGGGTTCGCAAGCTTGAACCAGCGCACCCCGGTGCGCTCGCGTTCTTCCGTGACTACCTCTCGGGTCTCGGCGATGATGCTCGCCTGGTCGGCGTGCTCCAGGCCGCCCAGCGGGCGGTCCCCGCGGAGGACGAGAAGGCGCGGCTCGGCACCGAGATCGGTCGGCTCAGCGAGGGCCTGCAGAACGCGCAGAAGGCGATCGAACAGTACAAGAGCGTGCTGCGCCACGATCCGGACAACGTCGACGCGCGCGAGGCGCTGAAGCGCCTGTACAAGCAGACCGAGGGGTACAACGCGCTGGTCGAGCTGCTGCGGCAGCAGCTCGAGCGGACGGATCCCAACGACTACCCGCGGCGGCTCGGGATCCTCCGTGAGGTCGCGGGTGTGTATCGTACCTACCTGAAGAGTGACACCGCGCTCGTGAGCGTGCTCAACCAGATCGTGCAGCTGGACGAGAAGGTCGACGCCGAGGACGTCGAGGAGCTCCGGGAGCTGGTCCAGCTCTACCAGAAGCTCGGGCGTTGGCGCGATCTGCTCACTTGGCAACTCAAGCTCGCCGAGGTCACCCCCGACCTCGGGGAAAAGAAGGCCCTCTATCGAGCGGCGGGCGAGCGGTGGCTCGAGCAGTTCACGAACGTACAGAACGCCACCGAGGCCTACGAACGCCTCCTCGAGCTCGCGCCGGACGACGCGGATGCGCGTCGGAAGTTGGAGGAGCTCTATCGCAAGCGTCGGGCCTGGCCTGCCCTCTATCAGCTGTTCGAAGGCGACCTCGCCCAGCAGACCGGGTCGAGTCGGGTTTCCGTGCTCAAGGAGATGGCACAACTCGCCGCCGAACGGCTCAATCGTGGCGAGGACGCGGTCCGCCTCTACAAGCAGATCCTCGACGAGGATCCGTCGCGTACCGAGGTCCTGGACGTACTGGAGAAACACGCCGAACGCGCGCGCGACTGGCCCACACTCGCCGACGCGTTGGAACGGCGCATCGCCCTCGTGGACGACGGCAAGGACCGTCTGGCGGTGCTGCAGAAGTTGGGCGCCGTGTACGCCGAACACTTGGGTGACGCTCCCGCGGCGGCGCGGACCTGGCGGCGGGTCCTGGAGCTTCAGCCCGGACACCACCGAGCGCTGCGTGTCCTCCGCGACGGGTGTCTGGAGGCTGGCG
Source organism: Polyangiaceae bacterium (assembly GCA_016933275.1). Classification (GTDB taxonomy): domain Bacteria; phylum Myxococcota_A; class Polyangia; order Polyangiales; family Polyangiaceae; genus JAFGBI01. The sequence continues at coordinate 19,985 of JAFGBI010000379.1, forward strand.
ACTACTCGGGGCTCGAGGAGCTTTATGCGTCGCAAGACGATTTCGAGGGGCTCGCGGACGTGCTGAGCAACGCGGCGGATCGCGCGAAGGACGCGGCGACGAAGATTGACCTCTCGTATCGTGCGGCGGCCGTCTACGAGAACCAGCTCGGCGCTCCCGACCGTGCCTTCCGCTCCTATGAGCGGGTGCTGCAAACCAATCCCGCCGACGCGAGGGCCGCTCGGGCGCTGATCCCGCTCTACGAACGAGACGAGAAGTGGGCGCGGCTGCCGCCGCTCTACGAGGTGCTCGTGAGCCAGACGGACGATCCGGATGCGCAGCTTGCCCTGCTCCAGAAGCTCGTCGAGGTCACGGGGTCTCGCCTGAGCGATCGACGCGCGGCGGTTGGCTTCGCCCGTCGCGCCTACGAGGTTGCCCCGACGCTGGCGCTACCGGTCCTCGAGGAGACCGTGCGGCTGGCGGGGGCGTGGGACGTCCTGGTCGAGTGTATCGCGGCCCGGCTGGCCCAGGGGCAATCGGTCCTGCCGCCTTCGCCCGAGCGGAGCGAGGAGGAGGAGCCGAAGGCCGGGAAGAAGCGCAAGCCCCGCAAGGGCGAGGCCGCGGTTGGCGACGCGACGGCGGAGGTCGTGGATGCCGGGCGCGCCCGCATCGAGTCGCCCTCCGGCGCCGGCGGGCCTGCCCCGGACGAGCGCCGGCGGCTTCACCTGCGTCTGGCGGAGCTCTACGCCGATGAGCTCGGTCGCTCGGGCGACGCCGTGTCGACCTACCAGAAGCTGCTCGAGCGCGATCCCACGGATATCGAAGCAGCGAACGCGCTCGAGACCATCCTCCGCCGTGAGGATCGCCGCGACGATTTGCGCTGGCTCCTCGACCTGCGGGTAGAGCACGCGCCCGATGACGAGGTGCGCGTCCGCGTCCTGGGTGAGTGGGCCGCGCTCGAGGAGGACGCCTTCGAGGCCAACGATCGCGCGGCGGTGCTCTATGCACGGGTGCTCGATCTCGATCCCGGGGATCGCGTCGCCCTGCGGGCATTGCCGCGGCTACTGCTCGGGGCCGGCGACGTGGAGGGTGCCGTCGCCGTCATCGAACGGGATCGCGACCGAGCGGAGGCGGACGAGCGTGCGGAGCGGGAGATCGAACTGGCGCAGCTCTACCTCGACCGCCTGGAGCGACCCCTCGATGCTCTCGAGGCGGCAGTTCGCGCCCTCGACATCCGGGGCTCCGAACCGCGCGCGATCGACGTGCTCGAGCGCACGCTGGATCTGCCGGTCACCCAAGCTCGCGCTGCCGCGGTGCTCGCTGATGTCTACGCGGCGTCGGGCGACGCTCGTCGGCAGGTTCGGGCGCTCGAGGTCATGCTTCGCCACGCTGGCGAGCGCAGCGAGCGTCTGGAACTGGTGGAGCGTCTCGCTTCCGTCAACGAGGAGCGTCTCGAGTCGTACAGCGCCGCGCTCGAGGTGGTGCTCCGCGCCCTCCGTGAATACCCGACGGAGCTCCCGCTCTGGGATCGGGCGGAGGCCCTCGCGGCTCGAGCAGGGCGGCCCACTGATCTAGCGGAGACGCTGCGCGAAGTGCTGCGCGGAGATCTCGGACACGAGCTCGTCATCAATCTCAGCGAGCGCGCGGCGCGCCTGCACGAGGAGCGTCTCGGGGATCCGACGGGTGCGATCCCGTACCTCGAGAAGGTACTGGCGCTCGATCCCAGCAATGATCCGGCGTTCAAGCGCCTCAAGGACATCCTGACCGCCGCCGAGAGGTGGTCCGAGCTCGAGGCGCTCTACGATCGATCGTCCGAGGCGACGGACGACTCGGCTCGGCGGGTCGAGATGCTGACCGAGGTCGCGTTGATCTGCGACGAGATCATCGAGGATGGCACCAAGGCGCGGCGGTACTACGAGCGTATCCTCGAGATCGACCCGCTCAACGAGCCGGCCGTGCGCGCCCTCGACCGACTGTACGCGGCCCAGGGGCAGGACGCGGCGCTGGCCAAGCTGATCGAGCGGCGGCTCGAGACCGCGGTGGGTGAGGAGCGCATCGAGCTGGAGCTCCGGCTCGCAAGGATCCAGCTGGAGAAGCTGCTCGAGCCGGCGGCGGCAGCCGGTCACGTGGAGCATGTCCTCGCCGAACAGCCGCAGGACTACGCTGCGCGTGACCTGGCCGAGAAGCTCCTCGAGATTGGGAGCTTGCGGGGGCGTGCGGCGCGCATGCTGGAGCGCGTCTATGAGCAGCGTGACGGCACGCGCGATCTGGTGCGGGTGCTAGCGATTCGCCTCGAGGAGCTCGAGGCGGATCTCGAGCGAGCGCCAGATGATGGGGACCAGCTCGAAGAGCGCCGGGGGCTGCTCCGCCGGATCGCGATTCTCCGCGACGATCGCCTCCACGACGACGAGGGCGCTTTCGAGGTCCTCACCCGGCTCGTTCCGCAAGATCCGGGCGACAGCGACGCGCGCCAGCGGCTGCTCGAGATCGGACGGCGCATCGGGGCCCATGGCCGGGTCGCCGACGTGCTCGCGGTCGCTGCCGAGCGCACGGATGCCTCCATCGTGAAGGGGGAGATCCTGATGCGGGTAGCCGCCATCTACGCGGATCTTCTGGGGGATGTCGAGGGCGCGGAGGCGACCTATCGCCGCGTGCTCACGCTCGACGAAGACGATCCGGATCTCGTGCTCCCCGCTGCGCGGGCCCTGGAAGCGATCTACGCCGCCGCGGGCCGGCATGCCGATCTCGCCGCGATCCTACGGATCCAGGTCAACCTCGAGCGGGATGGCGCTCTCCGGAGTCGGCTCTTGGGGCGGCTGGGGGACCTCTGCCAGACGGAGCTCGGGGACAACGCCGGCGCGATCGCGGCCTGGCGTACCCGGTTGGAGGATGACCCGCAGGACACCGTCGCCCTGGCGGCCCTCGATGCGCTCTACGAGCGAACAGAGGCCTGGGCCGACCTGGTCGCCATCCTCGAGCGCCGGCGGGACGCAACCTCGGACGCCGGCGAGCGACGGGTGCTCATGACGCGAATGGCCACCATCCTGGGCAGCCGACTCGAAAGCACGTCCGATGCCATCACGGCTTGGCGCGCGGTCATCGATGAGTTTGGTTCCGACGAGTCCTCTCTGCGCGCGATGGAGAGTCTGCTCTCGTCCGCCGGGCGGTGGGACGAGCTGCCCGACATCTACGAGCGTCATCTGCAGATCGTCGAAACGTATGCCGATCGGCTAGACCTCTTGGTGGAGATCGGCAACCTGCGTCGAAACCACCTGAACGACGTGCCCGGAGCGCTCGATGCGTACCGGAACGCCCTCACCCTCGACGCCAGCCATCAGCGGAGCCGGGAGGCCATGGAACGGCTCCTGGACGGCGACGACCACATCACCCGGCGGGAAGCAGCGGAGGTCTTGCACCCGATCTACGAAGCCGACGGCAACCATCGACAGCTGCTCCACGTGCTCGAGATCGAAGTGGATGCGACCGATGATTCGGAGGCTCGGCTCGCGGGTCTGGCGAAGGCGATGAACGTGGCCGAAGGGGCGTTGGGCGATCCGGCGCGGGCGTTCGGTTTCGCGCAGCAGGCGCTGCGCGTCGCGCTCGGTCGCGAGGAACTCGGCCCCTGGCTGGCTCACGTCGAGCGCCTCGCTGCGGCGACGGATCAGCAGGCTGCGCAGGTGGCACTCCTTCGTGAGGTCATCCCGGACATCTTCGAAGGAGACGTGCAGGTAGAGGTCATCATGAAGGTGGCTGACCTCGCGCGAAATCGCCTGGGCGATCGAGAATTGGCGCGGGAATACTACGGCAAGGTGCTCGAGCTCCGCGCTGACGACCCGCGGGCGCTGGTGGCGCTCGAATCGCTCTTCGAGGAGAGCGGCAACGCGGCGGAGCTCCTGGGCGTCCTCGAGCGGCGGGCCGAGGTGGCGACGAGCGACAGCGAGCGCAAGGAGCTCCTCTTCCGTCGCGCTCGGCTCCTGGCCGACGCCATCGGGGACCGGCTCCGGGCCATCGAGGTCTACGAGGCGATCCTCGATATGGGCATGGACCCGGTGGCCGTGAGCGCCCTCGAGGACCTCTACCAAGCCGAGGAGCGGTGGAGTGACCTCATCGCGCTGTACGAACGGATGGTGGAGGCGGGCACGCGACAGCCCGCTGATCTCCGCGTGAAGATCGCCAATGTGGCGGCGCGGAAACAGAACGACATTGGCCGGGCGTTTGAGGAGCTCGAGCGCGCCCTCGAGCTCGAGCGCCAGCATGCCGAGGCCATCGTCGCGCTGGAGGGCTTGCTCGCCGACGCGACCGAGGCCGAGCATCGCGCGCGAGCTGCGGCGCTCCTCGAGCCGGTCTACCTCATTCGCGCGGACTATGACCGGGTGATGGTGACCCTGCGCGCACGAAGGGAGGTCGCTTCGGATCCCGCTGAACGGCGCGACCTGTTGAATCGCCTCGCCCAGCTCTACGAGGAACAGAAGGAGGACTACGTCGCGGCGCTCGATACGACCGCGGAGCTCCTCGACGACGACCTCTCCGACGCTGCCGCGATCGCCGAGCTCGAGCGGCTGGCGAAGGTCGCTGGGGCGGAGCGGCGGCTGGCGGAGATCTACGCCAGGGTGATCGGAGGGCTGTCGAGTGACGACGAGGCAAGTGCCCGCCTGGCTCGCCGCACCGGGGAGATCTTCGCCGGGATCGGGGAGCTGGAGCGCGCCCTCGAGTACCTGCGTCGTGCCCTGGCGTTCGAGCCGGAGAACGACGAGCTGTTTGGCGCCGTCGATGCGCTCCTCGAGCGCGCCGAGCGCCATGAGGAGAGGGTCGACCTTTATCGGTCTGCCCTCGATCACCGATACGACCCCACCACGCGCTCAGGATTGCTGCACACGATTGCCTCGCTGCAGCGGCAGCGGTTGGGCCGTCCCGACGACGCCATCGACACCTATCGGGCAGCGCTCGACGTCGATGACACGGACGCCGCCGCGCTCGACGCGCTGACCGAGCTGTTTCGTGACCGAGGCCGCTGGTCGGATCTCGCTGACCTCTACCTTCGGCGAGCCGAAGCGGCGGACGACGACCGTCGCGCGGCGGCCTTCCGAATTGCGCTCGCTCGCCTCTTCCGGGACGAGCTCAGCGACGTCGACCGCGCCATCGATCAGCTCGAGGAGATCGTGCGGCGCACGCCTGAGCATGGCGAGGCGATCAAGGAGCTCGAGGGCATGCTGCCCGACCCCGGCCAGAAGGAGCGGGTGGTGGACATTCTCCGTCCCCTCTACGAGTCTCAGGACAACTGGCGGCACACCATTCGCCTGAACGAAGAGCGGTACGCTCTGGCGGAGACACCGGCGGATCGCGTCGTCGTGCTGCGCGAAACCGCGACGCTGTGGGAGACGCGGGGGAACGATCCCGAACGGGCGTGCCGCGCAGTTCGGGCGGCGGTCGCGCTCGATCCGGACGACGCGGAGACGCGGGCGGAGCTCGAGCGCTTGACCGCGTCTACGGGGGGATGGTCGGCCCTGGCGGCGGCATACGAGGAGATCCTCCAGCAGCAACCCGATCTGGCCAGTCGGCGCGACGTCCTGGCCGTGCTGGCCGCGACGACGGATGAACGACTCGATGATCCCCGCCGGGCGCTGCTGGCGTACGAGCGGCTGCACGAGGCGGACGTCACCGAACTCGAGCCGCTGGAGAAGATGGAGCGGCTGGCCATGCTGCTTTCCGACTGGCGAGCGCTGGTCAAGGCGCTCGTCGCGAAGGCGGACCTGCTGCTGGGTGACGCCGAACGAGCCGCGACCTGGCGTCAGATCGGCGAGGCCCGGCGCGACATGCTCGAAGACGCACCGGGTGCGATAGAGGCGTACGAGCGCGCCTTCGACCTGGAATCGGATCGCGCTTTCACCGTGGACTGTCTGATCGACCTCTACGAGGCCAAGGGTGACGCATCGCGTCTCGTGGAGCTCTACCAGCGGCGCGTCGAGCTTTGCGAGGACGACGACGAGCTCAGGTACGACCTGTTGCTGAGATCGGCCCAGGTCTTCGAGGAGTCGATGTCCGATCGTCCGCGGGCGATCGACGTGTTGACTCAGGCGCTTGCCATTCGTCCGGCGGATCGTCCTGTCCTCGCGGCGCTCAATCGTCTGTATCGAGCCGAGGAGATGTGGCCCGAGCTCCTCGAGAACCTGCGCATCGAAGCAGGTACCGCGGAGGCGGTCGTGGACCGCGCAGGATTCCGGCGTGACATGGGGAAGGTCCTCGACGAGAAGCTCGCGAGCTTCGACGAGGCGGTCGAGGCCTATCGGTCGGTCCTCGAGGAGGTCCCCGATGACGCCGAGTCCATCGCGGCCGTGCGCGCGATGGGAGCGGCGCACGAAGAGCTTCGCGAAGTGGTTGCCGCGGTGCTGGTCCCCGTGCTGCGCTCGGGCCAGCGCTACGCGGAGCTGGTCGACGTGCTCGAGCTCCGGCTCTCGGTGGAGACCGACCCGGTTCAGCGGAGCGAGACGTTGTGCTCGATCGCCGAGGTCCTGGAGTCCCGCCTCGGGGATCCGAGTGCGGCACTGGGTGCGATGCTGCGGGGGATGGCAGAGCGCCCCGAGGAGGATGCGATCCACCGGGACGTCGAGCGTCTCGCGGCGGCGGTAGACGGGTGGGCGATGGCGGCGGATGCGCTGGCCGCGCGGGCCCAGTCCGCCTTCGATCCCTCCCTGCTGAAGGATCTCTATCTTCGCCTCGGCCGCATCGCCGAGGAGCACCTTCGGGACGACCCACGAGCGATCACGGCCTACGTGCACGCCGTGGAGCAGGCAGGGGACGATCCGGAGCTGCTGGCGGCACTCGATCGGCTCTACGAACGCACCGGGGACCGTCGGGCGTTGGCCGACGTCCTCGAGCGACGAGCTGGCGTGGTCAACGATCCGAGCGCCGAGGCAGAGCTGCTCTACCGACTGGCCATCCTCCAGATCGGGGATTTTGGCGACTCGACGCAGGGCCTGGGATCGCTGCGGGCAGCCTTGGAGCGCGATCCTGCCCACGAGAACGCGACGGAGGAGCTGGAGAAGCTCACCAGCCAGCGCGAGCTGTTCGAGGAGGCGGTCGAGGTGCTCGAACAGGTGTACCGGACCCGTGGGCGGACCGAGCGGCTCGTTGCCCTGTACGGCAAGCGCGTCGACTTCGCGGAATCGAGCGTGGAGAGGATCGAGACGCGGCGCAGTCTCGCGCGGGTGCTCGAGGACGACGCCCGCGACCCGGTCCGCGCGCAGCGGGTGCTCGAGGCGGCGCTGCAGGACGATCCAGGGGACTCTGCCTTGTTGGAGGAGATCGAACGACTCGCGCCGATCACTGGTGATTGGGCGGGCCCCGCGGTCGTTCTTCGTTCGGCTGTCGATGGGGCGGGGGATCTGGCGGCGGACGTGGCTCGGGAGCTGCTGGTGCGCTGCGCCGGTTGGCTGCGTGATCGCGCCGGCGACCGTGCCGGAGCGGAGTCCGTGCTCGCGCGAGCGCTCGCCTACGACTCGACCAGCGATGAAGTGCTGGCGCAGATCGAGGAGCTTCAGCGGGATCCGGGGCGGGAGCGTGACCTTGTCGCGACGCTGCGTCAGCGTGCGGCGCTGCAGGTGGACGACGTCAAGCGGGAGGAGCTTCATCGCCAAGCGAAGGACCTCGCCGATCGCCTCGGGGATGCCGAACTCGGGGAGCAGATCCTGCGCGACCTGGTCGCGCACGACGACGTGAACGTGTGGGCCCTCAGCGAGCTTACCCGTCTGCGGGAGGCGGCGGGGGACTACGCTGAAACCTTCGCCCTCCTGCTCCGTCGCAGCGAGCTTCCGGCGAGTGCCGAGATCGTCAAGGATCTCCAGCACCAGGCGGCGGCGATCGCCCGGGACCGCCTCGATAGGAAGGACCAGGCAGCAGAGCTTTTCGCAACGCTGTTCGAGGACGATCCATTCGATCGGTTGGCTGCCGATGCGCTCCAGACGCTCTACAGCGAAGCCGAGCGATGGGATGACCTGGTGAGACTGATCGAGCGGCTCGTCGACCTCGCCGACACGCCGGCGGCGCGGTCGGCGCTTCGAATCGAGCTCGCGCGTCTGAATGCCGAGCACTTCCAGTCCTACGACACGTCCATCAATCTCCTGCGAGACGTCCTCGACGAGGAGCCAGGACACCCGGAGGCCGTGGTCGTCTTGAGCCAGTTCCTCGAGAAGACCGATCGGGATGAAGAGCTGGCGGAACTCCTGGAGAGCCAGATCGGAGCGGCCCGTGAGCGGCGGGAAAGCGGCGCGGAGGTGCGTTTCCTGCTGCGTCTCGCTGACGTCTGCGAGGGTCGGCTGCGGGATCGGGAGCGCGCGATCGGTACGCTGCGGCAGGTCCTGGAGTGTGAAAGCAGGAACCAGGCCGCGCTCGGCGCTCTGGGACGGCTACACCAGGCAGTGGGCCAGTACGCTGAAGCCGCTGCGGTGCTCGAGCAGCTCGTCGAGGTCGCCGATCGTGCAGCCATCGTGGGGCTCGCCAGCACCTTGGCCGACGTTTACGAGAAGCTCGATGATCGAGCCGCCGCGGCACGAGCCTTGGAGCGCGCTGTCGACGTGGATCCCGGGAACGACGGCATTCGGCGTCGCCTGCGGGCGTTGTACACGGCCACCGAGAGCTGGGAGCAGCTCGCGGACATGATCGCTAGGGACGCCGATCTCGCCAGCGAGGTGGGGGAGAAGGTCGCCTTGCTGCGGCAGGCCGCGGACATCCACGCGGCTCGTCGAAGCGACGTGGCGGCGAGCGCGCGTGTCCTCGAGAAGGCGAGCGAGCTCTGCCCGGATGATAGGAGTCTGCTGCTGCAGCTCTGCGACGCCTACAGCGCCTCTGGGCGCGGCAGCGAAGCGGCGAGGGTGCTGGAGCGGGTGGTCGAGTCCTTCGGCACCAAGCGCACGAAGGAGCTGGCCGATATCCACCGGCGCCTCGCCGATGCCTACCTCGCGGATGGTGACTCGACGCGGGCGTTGTCAGAGCTCGACAAGGCGTTCCGCATCGAGCCCGGTAACATCAACGTGCTGCTGAAGCTCGGGGACGTGGCGTTCGACACCGGGGACTTGAAGAAGGCCCAGCAGATGTTCCGAGCCCTCCTCTTGCAGCGCCTGGACCAGGGGCCGATCACGAAGGCCGAGGTGTTCTACAAGATCGGGGAGACGCACCTTCGCCTCGACGAGAAGCCCAAGGCGAAACAGCACTTCGAACGCGCCCTGCAGGCTGACCCCAACCACGCGGCGTCCAGGGCGCGCATCGAGGAGTTGAAGGGCTAGTCCGAGCGGTGTGATTCTCGATTCCGGCGGCATTTCGCGGCTCGCCACGCCGGCCAGCCGCGCTCGTCCTGTCGGTCCGTCGGTTCGGGGTACAGTCTGAACGGAGACGAATGGCAAACAGCGGACCAGATCAGGGCTCTCGCGTTCAAGCTCCGAAGAGCGGGAGCGCGCTGGACTCGATGGTGATGATCGACGGACAGCTGGTACCGCCCGATGGTGCGGTCGTCAGCGTCTTCGACCGGGGGTTTCTCTACGGGGATTCCGTGTTCGAGACGATCCGCACCTACGGCGGCCGCCCCTTCGAGCTCGAGAAGCACCTCGCTCGCCTCGAGCAGAGCGCAGCGCATGTCCTCATCGACATGCCGGTGTCTGCCATGGTGCTGGGCCGAGAGGTGGTCGCGACGGTGTCGGCTTCGGGTTTCCCGGAGGCGTACATCCGGGTCATGGTGACGCGGGGCAGCGGGGAGCTCGGGTTGGCGCCCGCTTCGACGCTCGCGCCGTTGCGAGTGGTCATCGTATTGCCCCTTCACTGTCCCGCGCCGGAGGTCTACTCCCGAGGGATCGACGTGGTCACCTACGCCACCCAGCGCGCCGCGGACGCGACCGCCGCGCAGGGTGCCAAGGTCGCCAATTACCTCGTCAGTGTCCTGGCCCTGCACCGGGCCAAGGAGACCGGGGCGCTCGAGGCGCTCGTCGTGGACGGGGGAGGCGACATCGTCGAGGGGGCGACATCGAACGTCTTCGCCGTGGTGAGGGGCGTAATGGTCACGCCGCCAGAGGACACGGGCATCCTCGTTGGGATCACGCGGGAGCGGGTGCTCGAGGCCGCCCGCGAGCTCTCGATTCCGGTTGACCTCCGGCGGCTGCCGCTCGGGGACCTCGTGGCCGCGGAGGAAGCCTTCATCTCGAGCAGTGTCCGGGAGTTGCTTCCAGTGGTCCGGGTCGACGGGCGTCCGGTCGGTAGCGGAGTCCCCGGCCCGGTCACGCGACGGGTTCACGAGCAGTTCCGCAGAAATGTATGGAAATACATGGGCTTGACCGGGACACCTCCGCCCTTGGTCCCCCCCGGGGTGGCGGCGCCGGGGTGAATCCCCAGCCTCGTTTCCTCGTCCAGTACGATGTCCCTTCACCGGCCGCGAGATCGAGGAAGGTGTTCGGGAGAGATGGCGTAGAATCCCAACGAAATAGGGGTATTGAAAGATGACCAAGCTTGACGCACTCGCCTCGGCCTCGCTCCTTGCCGGTCTCACGCTCGCCATGACCGCGTGCACGGCCAAGACCATCGATCGCTTCGACGGGACGCCGAAGACCGAACGGGTCGACTGGGTTTCCGGAACGGACCTACACGTTACCGAGCGGAATGGAATCATCAACGTCTACGCCGGCGACCCCGACGTCGTGGAGGTAACGTTCATGCCGTTCACCTACCGCGGCTACGACGAAGAGGAGGAGGCGGAGAACGAGATCGAGAACAACCTCACGATGTCGGCGGACCTCGGTGACCCTGGGGTCGAGGTCAAGGTCTTCAAGCCGAACGATGGTGGTAGCACAAGCATCGGGGCGGACGTGGACATCTACATTCCCCCCGACTTCGACGCTGGGATCTACATCCGCACGGAGAACGGCGATGTCGACATCAACTCCGTTGGTCAGGCGGTTCAGCTCGACGTCCGCAACGATGGCGTCGGAGACTGCACCGTGGATGGTGCACCCACCGTGACCTACACCAGACTCTGGTGCAGCGCGGTGAGGGTCACTGATGTGTGCGACTTCGTGGACCTCCAGGCAGACATGGTGAACGGGAACATCCAGGCGAGTCTCGCCGGGATTTCTGGCTGGATGCCAGACGGTGAGGATAGGAACATCCTTTACACCGCGGACGGCGACATCGTGCTCGATCTGCCAGCCGATGACGGATTCATCGTGCAGGCGGTTGCGTTCGGCGGAGGGGTGGTGAACGAGGGACCGGTTCCAGAGGACTACTGCGCTGCCGACGAGTCCGGCGACGACGAGAACTCGAAGACGGTCACCTGCGGCGACGGACCGTGGTTCGATCTGCAGGCCGGCGTCGACGACCTTGGGGAAGGCAACATCGAGCTCCGGTATCACTAGAGCCGCAATCAGGTTGACCGCTGCGTCGGATCAAGAAGCCTAGAGCACCGAACCGGCAGCGGCTCTCGCCCGAGGCAGCGCTGGAAACGTGCCCTCGCTGGGCATGGGTGCGTCTCCAGCGCTGCCGGTGCTGTCGGCAACCTGACTGATGCTCTCGTCCCGTGGCGGTGCGGTCTTCGCCAGATCTGGCAGGAAGCTCGTCAGCCTTCTCGCGGCCATCAGTGACCAGCCGTCACCGCTCAGGGTTCTCGTGCTTCACCTGACAGCTGACGTTTGACCGCTGATGGCCTGTCTGGTTCCGGGTCCGCCGGGTTGGCGGACCATGGTGGCGCTGCGTTGGCGATCGAGGACCGACCACCTATCCCTGATCGCCCTCGCTGGCGATTGGTGAAGCCGGGGCGGCCGTCTTCGCGGCGCCGGTGGCGTCATCGGCCTGGTCAGACGGCGCGGCGTCCCCCCAGGCTGCATCGAGCTCCTCCATGCCCGCGGGCGTCGCCTTCGCATCGTTGACGTCGCCCCCCGATTCAAACGCGGCTTGACCCTCGCCCGCTCCTGCGGTTGGGATGCCATCGATGGGTAGGCGTTGGGGGATCGGGATCCGGAGCTGTCCCTTGTTCTGCGCGACCATGATCGCGAGCGCCTTGTCGAAGAAGGCGCGCAGGAACGGGACCTCGTGCGGAGGATCGGTGATGAGGCCCGCCTGTTCGACGGCATGGATCACCGCGATCACGTCGAGCGCAGCCTGCTCACCTTCGCGTGCGAGCACGCTGAGTGCGGCGTCCTTCAGCAGTCCCACGAGCTGCTCGCGGACTTGCGGCGAGAAGTAGCGATCCGTGGCTGCCTGGATCTGATTCTCGAGCTCGTGTTGGATGTGACCCTCCGGGGGCGTCTCATCGGGGGTGAGCGTCTTTCCGACCTCGAGGAGCAAGGTATCGAGGGCCGGCTTGGGTGGCAGCCAGGCTCGGAATTCAGCAAGCTCGTGGAGTCTGGCGGAACTCTTCGCCCGTTCGGTGGCGTCCTCTGGGGCGAGCACGAGGCCCTCGGCGTCCAGGGGGTGGTCAGGCGCCTCGCTCGGCGCGGGCTCGAGGAGGGGGCGTGCTGTCATCAGCCCGAGCGGTTCTGGGGCTCGGCGCTCCGCCTGCCTCGCGAGGGCCTGCGCGATGCGCCAGCGGGCCCAGGGTATGGGCACGGGGACCGGTCTGTATCCGGCATTGGGGAGTGCGCGATCGAGGCGTTCCTTCAGCTTCGAATGGGCGAACTCCTCGTTGTTCACGTGCAGGACTCCGACCGGATCGTTGACGATCACGAAGGTGGCCGTCGTGCGTCCGGAGCTGCCTCGTCGCGCGAGTGCCAGCAGGACGCTCCCCGTCGAATCGGGCGCCAGCAGATGGGCCTCCTCGCCGACGACCTCGTCCCGAGTCGTGACCTTGGCCACGTGGGTGCGCGGTGGGGGCACGATGCCGCGGGCCTTCAGCACGTTCAGCCCCCGACGAGCCGCCTTGCGCGCGGCCCCGACCCCGTCGTCGGCAATTGCGGCGATCGCGCCGATGTTCCCATGCCGTATCCAGGCACCGACGAGTGACACCGGGTCGGTCTCGCCTGCGCGGGTCAGCTCGAGCGCCTCCTCCGCCGTGGCATCGAGGTGCTGGCCGGCGGGCGGAGCTCGGTTCGGTTCGTGCGCGGTCATGTCGATGGACCTCTCTTCGGTGTTGGGTTCGCCTCCGGAGCTCGTCTGGAGGTCCGGGGGTTCAGTCGGATGCCCCGGCGGGGATCCGCGCGATCGCCTCGATCTCGACGCGGGCACCCCGCGGGAGGGCCGCGACCTGTACTGTCGCTCGAGCCGGGGGCAGCGCGTCGAACCTCCTGGCATAGACGGCGTTCACATCGGCGAACTCCTTGAGGTCGACGAGGTAGATGGTGGTCTTGACCACGTCGCCGAGGGAGCACCCACAAGCCTTTAGGATCGCGGCGAGGTTGTCGAGTACTCGCTCGGTCTGGCTGGCTGCGTCCACGCCGACGAGCTCGCCCGTCGCCGGGTCGAGCGGGATCTGCCCGCTCGTCCAGACGAGCCCACCGACGGCGATCGCCTGCGAGTAGGGGCCGATCGCCGCAGGAGCGGTCGGGGTCGTGATCGCCCTTCGGTCGTCCATGGTCGAAGCTCGCGAGGGCGAAGATACTAGGCGACCCTGTCCGCAAATCAACCGTTCCCACCGCGCTTCCCCCGAGCTGCCGCGCCGGGCCCGAATTCGACAGCTATCGGTCAGCCGTCACTCCCCGATCCGGCGCCTCCCCTCGAGCGCGCGGCCGAGCGTGATCTGGTCGGCGAACTCGAGGTCCCCACCGTGAGGGATGCCGCTCGCGATGCGTGTCGTGCGGACCCCGAGGCCAGAGAGCTCACGCGCGATGTAGAGCGCGGTGGCCTCGCCGTCGACCGAGGGGGGGGTGGCGATGATTGCCTCCGTTACCGCTTCGCTCCTGATGATGGCGACCAGCGAGCGGAGAGGGAGCTCCTCGGGTCCGATCCCATCGAGCGGGGACAGCAACTTGCCGAGGACGAAGTACCGCCCGCGCATCGCTCCGCTCCGCTCGATCGCCAGGAGGTCCTGGATCTTCGCTACCACGCAGAGCAGGGTCGGATCCCGCCGGGTGTCGCGGCAGATGGAGCAGCGAACCTGCCCGTCGGCAGAGAGCTCGGCGAGATTGCCACACCGCTCACAGGGACCGATGCGCGCGGGGAGCTCGACCAGGGACGCCCCGAGCTCGCGCGCGAGGGCTGCGTCCGTGATCAGATGGAGAGCGAACCGCATGGCGGTCTTCTCGCCGACCCCAGGCAGGCGCGCGAGGAGCCGCACGAGTTGCTCAAGACACGGTAGACCCACGGGAGGAGGACAAACCTAGCGTTGGCACTCGGCCATCCGCAAGCGTCCCGGTCGTCGCAACCCCCGAGCGCCCCGATGCGGATCCGTCAAGGTCTCACGCCAAACCAGGGGACGGGACTCGCGGAGGCCCGGAGCCAATCGCTCCATCGACCACCAGTCAGCCCTCGGGGAGTCGCACCTCCTTGACCCGAGCGCCAAGCGCCGTCACCGTAGCCTTGACGGCGGCGTGGCCCACCGCTGCGGCAATGGCGTGCGCACGAGCAGCGTCGCGCTCCTCGAGCAGGGCATCGGCGACGGTTCTTCGCCCCCTTGCCCGTGGCGAGTCCCGCTCGATGATCACCTGCGGTGATGCCCCGAGCTCGGCCCGCGCCGCGCGTTCGACGGCCCTCAGCGCGTCAGGTGCCGTTGCACGATCGGAGAAGACACTGCCCTCTTCGAAGGCGATCACGAACCGTTCGGCATCGATGGAGATCGGCACTCCGTGCCCTAGAAACGCGGCGATCTCGGCGGATTCTTCCCCGATCCGGTCGAGGATTCGGCGCCAACTCGCCGGGGGATCCTCGGCGCCGGGGGGCGACCCGGTCGGATCCGAAATGGTCTCGAGATCGGGGGTCGAGTCGGCGATCCGGATTGCCTCGGGTCCGGTGACGTCCATGACCGACCCGCCGCGCGTCCCGTGCCCGGCTACCTTCGGGGTTGGCGCGGAGTGGTCTCCCGTCCGAGGCGCCGTTCCTGGTCCGGGATCGGCGGCCGCCGGGCCTGGTGGCGGGCTGGCTGCCGGATGGGAGGCGGTTGGCACCGGCGCGGCATCGGCGGTTTCGGCGTCACCGAGCGGGGCGGTCGCGTCCTCGGTGGTGATCGCCGAGTGACTCTTGGCAGGCGCGGACCGCCGAGGGCTCGCCTCGCCTCCCGCAGCCGGACCGGATCCTAGAGCCCCACCCCCCCGACCCGCCATGGGGGAACCGCCGGCACGCGGGTCGGAGCGCTCCCCGGAGAGCCGTCGTTCGAGCGCCCCCAGGCGCTGCAGCAGTTCGTCGAGGGGAAGCAGGGGTGGTCGCCGCGAGAGGCGGACCAGCAGCATCTCGAGCGCTGCTCTTGGCTGCCCGCTCCGCACCACGTCGTCGAACCCGTGGGAGAAGCCCTGATGCAGGCGGATGAGATCGTCGGTGTCGGCTGCCGCCGCGAGCTTGACGACATCTGCGCGCTCCTCATCGGGGAGGTCGATGAGGTCGGCGGAGGCGGCGCAGACCTTCGCGACGACCAGGTCGCGCAGCAGGGCGAGCAGGTCTCGCGCGGCGTGACCGAGTTCGTGGCCCTGCTCCGCCAGGGACTGGGTCGCGCGAAGGCATGGTTCCACCTCTCCCGCGAGCAGAGCAGCGGCGATCTCGTGCAGGACGCGGCGACTCGCGACGCCCAGCACTCGGGCGACGTCGTCGCCCGAAAGCGACGTCCCGCCCCATGCGATGACCTGGTCGAGCAGACTCATCGCGTCGCGCATGCTGCCGGCGGCCTCGCGCGCGATGACGCTCAATGCGGCGTCCTCCGCCGCGATCGCCTCTTTCGCCAGCACGTCCCGGAGCCGCTCGACGATGAGGCGGGCAGGGATCAGCTTGAAGTCGAAGCGTTGTACCCGGCTCAGGATGGTGACCGGGACCTTGTGCACCTCTGTGGTCGCGAAGATGAATTTCACGTGCGCCGGGGGTTCCTCGAGGGTCTTCAGGAATGCGTTCCACGCACTCGAGGTCAGCATGTGGACCTCGTCCACGATGACTATCTTGTATCGATCTCGCGCGGGTCGATACGGGAGCGAGTCCTGCAGGCGGCGAACCTCGTCGACGCCGTTGTAGCTCGCCCCGTCGATCTCCTGCACATCGACGTCGGTCCCCAACGTGATCTCCCGGCAGGCGGGGCATTCGAGGCAGGGGGTCGTCGTTGGTCCGGGATCGGTTCCCGCGGTGACGGTCCCGGGGCGACCCATGCAGTTTAGCGCCTTGGCCAGGATCCGCGCGCTGGTGGTTTTGCCGACACCCCGGACTCCCGTAAAGAGGAAGGCGTGGGCGACCCGATTGGCGGCGATGGCGTTCGAGAGCGTGCGGGCGACGTGGTCCTGTCCGACGAGGTCATCGAAGCTCATCGGGCGGTACTTGCGCGCCAGGACGACGTAGCTCATCGCAAGAACGACTAGCAGATCGGGCGCCGGGCGGCGAGTTCGCCGCGAACTGGGGTACCGCCCCGCGTGGACTCTCCCGGTACCCGATCGACCCCGGACTAGGTTAGCCTTGGGGGGTGGTCGGGCCTGTCGGTGAAGGGTGGCTCGTAGCGGGTCGTGCCGGGTGCGAGGCGCCCCCGGGCGGGCCGACTGTCGTCGCCTGGTGGAAGGTGGCCGCCGGTCGCGGGGGCCCGCCGGTGGGGTGGATCGCCGTGGCACCGTGGGAGGTGGCGGGCCGTTTGGCGGTCGCCCCTGGTTCCGCTGGTTCTCTCTCGACGAAGACGCCGCGGCCAGGGTGTAGCATCACGGCTGGAGGGACGACGCCGTGAGCACCCCATTCCTCTGCGGTGTCACGACCGCTTGGGCCGCTGCCCAGCTCGCGCTGGCGACCTTCTTCGGGGTTGCCCACGCCCTTCGCCGCGAGACGGAGCGACGCCTCTTCGTCCTGGTCTGCCTGGCCATGGCGGTGGCTACGGGAGGGCTCGCCGGGACCTACGCTGCTGAGACGATCAGCGGGTGGAGCTTCGCCGCGGACGTCGCCTTGGCCGGGATCATCGGAGGTGGGGTGCTGAACCTCGAGTTCGCGACGCGCTTCGCCCGGCGGCGGAGGCGTAGCCTCGTTCCGGTCTACGTCGTGGCAGCGCTGGCCTTGCTGCTCGTATCCACCGGGCACTTTCGCCTCGCAAATACCGAGCGCGTCGACGAGACGATCCTCTTTAGCTTCGTGGTGCGTCACGTGTCGACCGCCCACTACTGGTACGCCGCGCTCCTCGGGTGGATGATGGCTGCCAGCTCCTGTGTCGCCGTCGCCATCCTCATCCGAGCACACCTGGATGGCCGACGGGATGCCTTGACGCTGGTGGTCAGTGGAGTTGCGCTCGCGGTCGCGTTCGTGAACGACATGGGGCTCATCCTGCGTGCTTGGTCGCACGGTGTGTACCTCCTGCCGCACGCGTCCATGTTCCACGCCTTCACCATCGGCCTCATCCTCGTGGTGCGAAACCGGGAGACGGAGGGTCGCCTCGAGGCGGCGCGACACAGCCTGGAGGAGCGAACCGAGGAGCTCCGCCGCTCCTATCTGGATCTGCGCTTAATGGAAGGGGAGCTCTTTCGCAGGGAACAGCTCGCCGCGGTTGGGGAGCTGGCGGCGACGATCGCGCACGAGGTGCGAAACCCCCTCGCCATCATCCTCAACGCCGCCGCCGGCCTTCGCCGCAGCGGCGTCTCGGAGTCGGATCGCGACATGCTCCTCGGCATCGTCGATGAGGAGGTCGGACGCCTCAATCGTCTGGTCGCCGATCTCCTCCGGTTTGCGCGGCCGGTGTCCGTGAGTTGGAGCGATGTGAACCTGCGGGCGCTCGTGGAGCGCACGAGGGGTCTGGTGCCCGACGGGATCGCGGTCGACGTGAGCATTCCGGAGGAGCCCCGCTTCGATACGATCACCGTGGACGCGGGGTTGCTGCGTCTCGTCCTTGAGAACCTGGTCGAGAACGCCTGTCAGGCCATGCCCGACGGCGGGCAGCTCTCGATCGTGGTGCGCAACGGCCGATTCGATCTCGGCGAGGCGACCTCGATCGAGGTGCGCGACACCGGCCGTGGCATGGACGCACGCACCCTCGAGCGCGCGCTGAAGCCGTTCTTCACGACGCGCCCGCAGGGGACGGGGCTCGGCCTCGCCATCGTCGATCGGATCGTTCGGGCGCACGGGGGGGCGGTGAGCCTGGAGAGCACCGTCGGTCGCGGTACCACCGTTCGGCTGCTCATCCCGCTCGACGAGGAGGTCCGCCGGCGCCGGCGGACGGGTTCGCTCACCACCGGCGTGAGCACGGGAGGGTAGGTCATGCAGTCTCGCCGCCAACGGGTGGTCGAACTCGACGCGCGCCACGTGTGGCACCCGTATACTCCTATGGATCGGTACCTCGGCGAGGGACGACCGCTGGTCATCGACTCCGCCTCGGGTTCCCGCCTTCGGGATCTCGACGGACGCACCTATCTCGACGGCAATGCGTCCTGGTGGACCGCCCTGCTCGGTCACCAGCACCCGAGACTGGTAGCGGCCCTGGTGGACCAGGCGCGGCGCCTCTGTCACGTGCCGCTCGCCGACATCACCCACGAGAACGCGGCGCTGCTCGCGACCGAGCTGGTCGCCGTCGCTCCGCCCGGGCTCTCACGGGTGTTCTTCAGCGACGACGGCTCGACAGCGGTGGAGGTCGCGTTGAAGCTTGCGCTCCAGTACTGGTCGCAGAACGGTCAACCTCACCGCCGCCGCTTCGTCGCCTTGGACGGCGCCTTCCACGGTGAGACTCTGGGAGTCACCGCGATCGGCGGCGTGGAGGCGTTTCGGAGACCGTTCGCTTCCGCCGTGGTCGAGGCGATCCACGTCCCCCCGCCGGACGAGTCGGGCTACGAACGTGCCTTCGATGCCATCGCACGCTGTCTCGAGGAGGAGGGGGAGGGGATCGCCGCCGTCGTACTCGAGCCCGTGGTCCAGGGGGCTGGCGGGATGCGCGTCTACGATCCCAAGTACCTTCGCGATGTGCGTGCGTTGACGCGGGACGCCGGCGTGCTCTTGGTGCTGGACGAGGTGTTCACTGGCTACGGCCGCACCGGTCCGATGTGGGCCTGTGACCACGCCGGGATCGCACCGGACATGCTCTGTGTCGCCAAGGGTTTCAGCGGGGGGCTCCTCCCCATGGCGGCTACCCTGGTCAGTGAGGCGCTGTTCGAAGGGTTCCGTGGGGCTCCCGAACGGGCATTCCTCTACGGCCACACGTTCTGCGGGAACCCGCTGGGTGCCCGCGTGGCGCTCGAGGTCCTGCACGTCTATCGCGATGAGCAGATCCTCGCGGGCGTCGCCCAACGGGCGGATCGCATCGCGGCGGCGTTTGGGTCGCTCGCCGGCGTCCCCGGCGTCGCCCGCGTGCGCAGCCTCGGGATGGTCGGCGCGCTGGATCTGCCGGGGCCTGGAGGATACTTCGGATCCCTCGGGCGGCGCGTCTACACCGAGGCGCTGAGCCGGGGAGCGATCCTTCGTCCACTCGGGAACACGGTCTACGTGACCCCGGCCCTGAACATCGAGGTGGACGATTTGGATGCGCTCCTCGAGATCCTTTCCGTCAGTGTCGCCGCGGTCGTCGGGGCTGGGGTGACTGCCGATCGAGAATAGAAAATATTCGACTTTTCAATAGAAAGTTCGACGCGGTCGCCGGTGGCGGTTCCACCATGGCGACCGGGACCCGCCAGTCCGGCGGCGGCTCCAGCGAGGGTGCCGCCCTGGACCGAGCGGCGCAGGCGCCGCCCGGCCGAGCCGGAGCGGGGTGACAGCGGGCAGCGCGGGCCCTGGTCGGAGCCCTCTGGCCGGCGGTCAGCCGTCCTCGTCCTTGACCCCGCGGTGGGCGCGGTCCCATCGTGGAGGGGCCATGGCACTGCGGGATCGCTATCTCTTCGTCTGCATCAATCGCCGTCCGGACCAGGCGTCCAGGGGTTCCTGCGCCGCGAGGGGATCCGAGGCGCTCTACGAGCGACTTCGCGGGCTCGTGCGCGAACACGGGCTCGCGCAGACCACGGTCCGTGCCTGTTCGTGCAGCTGCCTCGACGCCTGCCTCACCGGGCCGACCATCGCCGTCGAGCCGGATCATTTCCTCTATGGCGGGGTAACGATGGACGACCTCGAGCCGATAGTGGCGGCGCTCGCGCGGGGCGAGCGTGTCGACCGACTCGTCATCGAACGGGGTGGATCTGCGGTCGGCAAGGGTCCCCGGGCCGAGTGAACGGCGTCCCTTCGTGCGGGTGACGCGATAGGGGATCGTCCTAACATGCACTGCTCGTTCATCCAGGATCTGACGGGTGCGGCCTGGTTCTCCGCTGAGCCCACCGAAGAGCGGCCGCTTTCGCTTCGGCTGATGGTGCGCTGCGTCCGAGGTCCGTGGCCCGCCCGCGGGATCCTGTCGGTACCGGGATGGATCGACCACGCTCCGTTAGGGGGGTGGCTGCGGTGGGAGCGCCGCGCGGGGGGGCGTCTCGTGGCCTACGACCTCGTCCTGCCGGGGCCGCACGGGGAGCATCTCGCGCTCCGGGCCGAACTCGTCCCGCGGGGGCGAAACCCGGTGGCGTCGGTCACCACGGTCCCGGGGACCATTCGCGTCGCCGAGGATCGCGAGGTCGCCCGGCTGGTTCTTCGATGGGACCTCCGCCACGGCGCGCTGGCCTTCGTTCTCGGCTGGCGCCTGGTTCGAGGCTGAGTGATGCTCGCGACCCGCGCGGTCGGCGCGTCGAGAGGATCCATGGCCGACACAATCAAACATCTGCTTTCTGGTGTGCTTGCTGGCGGGACCTCGGTCGTCGTGCGCGGCTGGGTGCGCACCCGCCGTGACTCGAAGGCTGGGGTTTCGTTCCTTCACGTCAATGACGGCTCGACAGTGGCCCCGATCCAGGTGGTCGCGGCTCACCATCTCGAGAACTACGACTCCGAGATCAAGCACATCACCACCGGATGCGCGGTGGTGATCACGGGCAACCTCGTGGCTTCGATGGGCAAGGGGCAGTCGCTGGAGGTCCAGGCTTCGCGCGTCGAGGTCGTGGGTTGGATCGACGATCCAGACAGCTATCCGATCCAGCCCAAATCCCACAGCTTCGAGTTCCTGCGCGAGGTCGCCCACCTGCGCGCGCGGACGGCAACCTTCGGGGCGGTGACGCGCCTCAGACATCACCTGTCCCAGGCGGTCCATCGCTTCTTTCATGACGAAGGATTCTTCTGGATCCACACGCCGATCATCACGGCGAGCGACTGCGAGGGCGCCGGCGCGCAGTTCCGCGTCTCGACGCTCGACCTCGCGAACCTCCCGCGCAGCGAGACCGGTGGCGTGGACTTCTCTCGCGATTTCTTTGGCAAGGAGAGCTACCTTACGGTGTCGGGGCAGCTCGAGCTTGAAACCTACTGTCTGGCGCTATCGAAGGTCTACACATTCGGTCCAACCTTCCGGGCTGAGAACTCGAACACGAGCCGTCACCTCGCCGAGTTCTGGATGGTCGAACCCGAGATCGCCTTCGCGGATCTCGGTGCTGACGCCGATCTCGCGGAGAGGTTTCTGAAATTCATCTTTCGCGCCGTGCTCGCGGAGTGCCCCGAGGAGCTCGCGTTCTTCCGGGACCGCATCGACTCGGGTTGCCTCGCGCGCCTCGAGAGCTTCGTCGAGAGTAGCTTCGAGCGCATGGACTACAGCGATGCGATCCGACGGCTAGAGGCGCGACAGGCGGAGGCGAGGTTCGACTACCCGGTGCGATGGGGAATGGACCTGCAGAGCGAGCACGAGAAGTTCCTCACCGAGAAGATAGTCGGCCGTCCCGTGGTGGTGATGAACTACCCGAAGGAGATCAAGGCGTTCTATATGCGTCTCAACGAGGATGGTCGCACCGTGGCGGCGATGGACGTCCTTGCGCCGGGGATAGGTGAGATCATCGGTGGCGCGCAGCGAGAGGAACGTCTAGACGTCCTCGATCGCCGCCTCCACGAGCTTGGCATGTCGTCTGAGGCGTACTGGTGGTACCGGGACCTCCGGCGCTATGGCACCGTCCCCCACGCCGGGTTCGGCCTGGGGCTCGAGCGAACCCTCATCTACGCGACCGGCCTGGGCAACATCCGGGACGTGATCCCGTTCCCCCGTAGTCCAGGCAGCGCGGAGTTCTGACCATTCGTCGGCGGATTTGACGTGTTGTCATTGCGGTGCCAGTATGGCGCCATGAGCGACGAAATGGCGGAATCGGGGGAGCGATCATCCGACCCCGACGCGGTAGCGGTATCAGGGGTGGAGGACGTTACCGTCCTCGTGGTCGACGATGAACCCAGCAACACGACCTCGCTCAAGAAGATCTTCGAGCGCGAGGGGATGCGGGTGTTCACCGCCGATCACGCCCGCGCCGCACTCGAGGTGGCGCGCCGGCATCGGATCCATGTCGTGCTCACCGACCTGATGATGCCGGGGACGAACGGCGTCGAACTCCTACGGGCGCTGAAAGAGGTGTCATCCGACATCGAGGTGGTGCTGATGACCGCCTATGGAACCGTGGAGACCGCGGTGCAGGCCATGCGGGACGGTGCCTATGACTTCGTGGAGAAGCCGCTGAAGCGGGTGACGATCGTGAAGAGCGTGCGCAAGGCTGCGGAACGGCAACGGCTGGTCGCAGAGAACCGCTTGCTGCGCCAAGAGATCAAGGCCTTGACCCGCCGGGAGATCGTGGGGCAAAGCTCGGCGCTGAGGCGGGTGCTGGAGGTGGCCGCGCAGGCGGCGCCTTCGAGCGCCACCGTGCTCATCCTGGGTGAGAGCGGGACCGGGAAGGAGCTCATCGCGCGCACCATCCACGCGCAGAGCGTTCGCGCCAGCGGTCCCTTCGTCGCTGTCAATTGCGCGGCCATCCCCGAATCCATCCTGGAAGCGGAGCTGTTCGGGTACGAGCGCGGGGCATTCACGGGCGCTGTCGGGCGCCGCGAAGGACGCTTCGCCAAGGCGCGTGCAGGCACGCTCTTTCTCGACGAGATCGGGGAGCTCAGTCCCGCCGTCCAGGTGAAGATCCTGCGCGTCCTGCAGGAAGGGGAGTACGAGCCCGTCGGCGGCGACACGGCTCGGGCCGACGTTCGCATCGTTGCTGCCACGAACCGCAACCTACAGGCGGAGGTGGAGGCAGGGCGCTTCCGAGAGGACCTCTACTATCGCCTCAACGTGATCGCCGTCACCGCGCCGCCGCTGCGCGCGCGTCGCGAGGATGTGCCGCTGCTGGTCGATCACTTCCTAGGAGTCTACTGCAAGAAGAACGGCCGAGCTCGCCTCACCATTCCGCCCGAGGTTCTCCGCAAGCTCACGGACTACTCCTGGCCGGGAAACGTGCGTCAGCTCGAGAACGTGGTCGAACGCGCGGCGGTGCTGTGCCGTGGCGATACGCTGTCTCTCGGGGACCTTCCGGAGGAGATCGTCGCGGCGGCCTCCGCCGCGCCGTCGCAGCTCACCTTCTCGGTGGGGACCCCGCTCGAGGAGGTCGAGCATCGCCTCATCCGCGAGACGCTCAAGCACACCGACGGTGACAAATCCCTCGCGGCGCAGCTCCTCGGGATCTCGACCAGGACCATCTACCGGAAGCTCGGGGACGAGAGCTGACCGATGCGGCGCGACGGGTTTCGCCCTTGCCTCGCACCCCCCTCGGGTTGCCAAATTGGCACCGCGGCGGTGGGCGGAAGGCATTCGCTGCCACCTTGGCGGCGGAGTCCCGCCGCTCAGGTCGAGAAAACCGATACATTTTAGCTATTTCAAATCGGTTGCGCCGCTGGCATGGCCCTCGCTAGAACCTTCGCGCCAACGTGGGCTTCGACGCACTCCTCAAGAAGTACTTCCTGATCGCCGTGCTGGCGCTGGTGGCGATCGCTACGTTCTTCCAGGCGACCGGAGCCATGCAGCTCGTTGGCGCGATGTTGATCCCGGATTCATCCGCGCTGGCCGTACTCCCGCCGGTCGCCTCGGGGACAGGGAAGGCGTCGACGACTCCGCGCAGCGCGGATCCGATCCTCTCGCGCAATCCGTTCGACCTCTCTACCGGGCCTCTCAACGCCAAGACGTTGGGGGACCAACTGCCGGTGACGGAGGAGGTCAACCCGACGGATCCGCTGCGGTCACCGCGGTGCACCGACATCAAGGTGACCATCATCACCGAGTCGCCGGATCCCCTCTGGTCGATCGCTGCCCTCCAGGGCCCCGGGGACACGCGGCCAGCCGTCCACCGGGTCGGCGATGAGCTCGGCAGCTCCAAGGTGGCCTACATTGGCTATAACTCTTATGAGGGCAGCCCGAGCGTCTGGTTGGTCCAGGGAGCGGCGGTCTGCCAGGCGCTCCTCTTCGCCACTCAGCCGCAACCGCAGGCTGCGCCGGCGAAGGGAGGGGCGGTCCCCGCGGCCGTGGGCTCGGCCGCAGCCGCCAAGCGTGGGGCGCCGTCGATTCCCGCCGACATGAAGGCGAAGATCCAGCGGGTGAGCGCGACTGAGTTCAACGTCGATCGCGGGGTGGTCGACAAGATCCTCGAGAATCAGGCGGACCTAATGCGTTCCGCGCGCGTGGTTCCCGAGCAGCAGGACGGCAAGGTAGTGGGCGTTCGCCTCTTCGGCATCCGACCGGACACTTTGCTCGGGACCCTGGGCCTCGAGAACGGTGATCGCCTGGAAACCATCAACGGCTTTGCCATGGCCAGCCCCGAAAAGGCACTCGAGGCCTACGCCCGGCTGCGAACGGCGGAGAAGTTGTCCGTCTCGGTCAATCGCCGCGGTCAGCCGGTCACGCTCGAATTCAATATCAAGTGATGATCCCGATGAAGTTTCGCTTCGAAAATAGTTGGCTCGCGGCCGGCGCCTGGTTCCTGGCGGCGAACCTGAGCTACGCGCAGGTTCCTCCGAAACCGTCCAAGCCGGGGGCCGCCGAGAGGCCCGCTGCGGCGCTGGACCCGAACGTTCCTCCCTCGGACCAGCTGCCCGGGGCGGGCACGACGCTTCCCACCACCATGGAAGCCATCCAGAAGGCCGTCGAGGCGCCCTATCGGCCCAAGCCGGCGGGCTTTCAGGTCAAGTTCAACTTGCAGGACGCCGATCTCGCCGAACTCGTCAATCACATCAGCGGGATGACGGGGAAGCGCTTCATCTACGGGCCGAAGGTGCGCCAGATCAAGGCGACCGTGGTGTCTCCCGAGCCCGTGTCTCTGGCCGAGGCGTATGAGGCGTTCCTCTCGATCCTAGAGCAGAACGGCATGACCGTGGTGCCCCATGGTCAGTTCCTCAAGATCGTCGACAGCGGCGGGGTGGTGACACGGACCACGCCGCTCTACTCGCCCGGATCGCTGGTACCGGACACGGACCGCTACATCACCCGCCTCTACCGGCTCAAGAACACGACCGCCGAAGAGGTTGCCGCGCTGCTGACGAAGTTCAAGAGCGCAGAGGGCGACATTTCGATCTATCCGCCGGGACAGCTCCTCATCATCACCGACACCGGTGCGCAGATACAGCGACAGATCCGCATCATCGAGGAGATCGACGTCGGGTCGGTGGGGTCCAAGATGTGGATCGAGCCGGTCCACTACGGCACCGCGAAGGAGCTCTCCGAGCGGATCAACGAGCTGTTCGACCTCGGCAAGGCCGGCGCCGGCGCGACCGGCGGTCTCGCCAAGGTAGTGGCCGACGAGCAGTCGAATTCGCTGATCGTCGTCGGGACCGAAGACTCGTACCTGAAGCTGCTCGAGTTGATGAAACGCCTCGACACCGAGCCGACCGCGGAGGGGAAACTCCACGTGCTTCCGCTGCAGCACGCCGTGGCGGATGAGCTCTCGAACACGCTCAACCAGATGTTGCAGGGCGCCAAGGGAAAGGACGGTCAGGCCGCCGGGATGTTCGAGGGTGAGGTCCGCGTCACCCCCGACAAGGCGACGAATTCCCTCGTCGTGACCTCCTCGGGGCGTGACTACGCTCATCTTCGGCTGGTCGTCGAAGAGCTCGACATGCCACGCCGCCAGGTCTTCATCGAGGCGGTGATCATGGACGTCTCGGTCAACCACTCGACCGCCCTCGGGCTCAAGTATCACGCGGGCACGACCGCCGAACTCGCTGGAGACGGCAACTCTCTCGTCTATGGCGGACTCAACCCGATCGGGTCGATCCTGCCCCCGGATCCGACCGCGCTGCAGGGATTGGCGCTCGGAATCCGCGGTCCGGAGCTCACCGGTGCGGACGAGTTGCTCGGCATCGGGTTCTCCGTCCCGGCGTTCGGCGTCGTGCTCAACGCGCTCTCGCAGAGCGGCGACGCCAACGTGCTCGCGACTCCACATATCCTGGCGACCGACAACGTTGCCGCCGAGATCAACGTGGGCGAGAACATCCCGCTCCAGGAGAACATCGGCGGCGGGATCGGCAACCTGGCGAGCCTCGCCAGTGGCTCGGGCAACACGAACCTGGCGGGGCTGAGCTCGCTGATGGGGGGGGGGTATGGCTTCAGCTCTCCCCGTCAGGATGTTGGAACCAAGATCAAGGTCACCCCGCACATCAACGACTCGAACCAGGTGCGCCTGGAGATCGAAGAGGAGATCAGCGAGCGGGGAGCGAGCTCGGGGGCGCTCGGCGCGGTGTCAATCACCCAACGGAATGCGAACACGACGCTCGTGGTCGACGATCAGCAGACCGTGGTGATTGGCGGCTTGATGCGGGATGCGGTAGTGAAGAGCAAGGAGAAGATCCCAATTCTGGGCGACATCCCCGTCCTCGGATTCCTCTTCCGCTCGTCGACCACCGAGACTCAGAAGACGAACCTGCTGCTGATCCTCACGCCATATGTGATCCACGATCAGTCCGACCTGCGCCGGATCTTCGAGCGGAAGATGCAGGAGCGGCAGGAGTTTCTGGATCGATACTTCGTGTTCGCCCGCGATGCGTGGGAACCGCCCAAGAACTACACCCGGACGAACGGGCTAGTGGAGGAGATTCGGCAGACGTACTTCGAGATTGAGGAGCGTGAACGGCTCGAGGCGGAGAGCCAGCCGCTCGCCAAAGAGGAACACATTCCGAGCGAACCGATCGAGCTACCCGTGACGACGGTACCGACCGGGGGGGCAAAGGGCTCGAGCAGCCGGGGGGCCAAGCCCGCCGCGACGCCAGCCAGCCCGCCCGCGACACCCCCCAAGCCGGCCACGACCCCGAGTCGCCGCCGATCGCGGCCGACGGGGACGACCAGGACTCAGGGCCAGCTCGCTGCGCCTTTCCAAGGACAGAAGATGGCGCGCAGCGTCGAAGCCGAACGCATGGAGTAGTCCCGTGCAGCCGCATCGCGCCCTCGGAAACATCCTGGCGCGGCACGGAGTCGTGCCGCTGGAGGCCCTCGAGAACCTTTATGCCCAGCAGGTGGAGAAGCGGGCGCTGCTGGCCGACCTGGTGGTGCAATCACGCCTGGCGACCGAGGGGGATGTGGCCCGGGTCCTCGCGACCGAGTGCGGCCTGCCCTTCGTCGAACGAATCGACGTGGAGCAGGTGCCGATCGAGATCGCGACCCGGCTCCCCATCGGCTTCTGCCGCGCGCGTCGCCTCGTGGTGATCGGGGAGGACGAGTCGAGCGTCCACGTCGTCTGTGCGGACCCGCTCGTCACCGATGGGCTCGACGACGTGCGCGCTGCGTTTGGAAAGCCCGTTTCGACCTACGTGGGGGTGCCGACCGTCGTCATCGACGCCATCAACGGCATCTACGAGCGGCATCAGACCTCGAGCGACCTTCACTCCGACGAGAACATCGGGGAGGAGGAGGCCGAGGACATGCTCGACTCCGACGACGACGCCCCCATCATTCGCTGGGTGAACTCGCTGTTCGCTCAGGCGGTCAAGGAGCGAGCCAGCGACATCCACATCGAGCCGGAGGAGAAGGAGGTCATCGTCCGTTACCGCATCGACGGTGAGCTATACGTCGCCCGGCGCGCCAGCCGGCAGTTCATGGCCTCGGTGGTCGCGCGAGTGAAGATCATGGCGGGCCTCAACATCGCCGAGAAGCGCCTCCCGCAGGACGGCCGCATCTCGCTCCGGATTGCCGGTCGGGCGATCGACGTTCGCGTGTCGAGCATTCCGACGAGCCGTGACCACGAGCGGATCGTCATGCGTCTGCTCCACAAGACGAACGTGCTGTTGGATCTCACGGAACTCGGGTTCTCGGCGCGTGACTACCACCTGATGAATCGGTTGATCCAGCGCCCGAACGGGATCGTGCTCGTTACCGGTCCTACGGGGAGTGGCAAGACCACGACGCTCTACGCGTGCCTGAACAAGATCAACCAGCCGAACATCAACATCCTCACTGCCGAGGATCCGGTCGAGTACGAGCTCGGCGGCATTCACCAGGTGCCGGTGCAGGCGAAGATCGGGCTGACCTTCGCCAGCGCGCTCCGCGCCTTCCTGCGTCAGGACCCGGACGTCATCATGGTGGGCGAGACCCGCGACCGCGAGACCGCAGACATCGCGATGCGCGCCTCGATGACCGGGCACCTCGTCCTGAGCACCCTCCATACCAACGACGCAGCGAGTGCGTTCACGCGGCTGGTCGACATGGAGATCGAGCCATTCTTGGTTCGGACGACCGTGATCGGGATCCTCGCGCAGCGGCTGGTTCGTGTCCTGTGCAAGTACTGCAAGGAGCCCTACGAGGCCACCCGGGCCGAACTCACCGAGCTCGGCTGTGACCCGGAGCGGACGGAGTGGCGGTTGTCACGTGATCTAGGTCATGCGTACCGGGTACCGGACGTGGACTACGCCACCGTGGGCTGGACCGGGGGCCCGCTGCCCACCTTCCACCGCGCGCGGGGCTGCGAGCGGTGCGAGGGGAAGGGGTTTACGGGTCGCATCGGGATCTACGAGCTCCTGATGGCGGACGACGTCGTGGGGCAGCTCGTGTTGCGGAATGCCGATGGGCAGTCCATCAAGCGCGCGGCGCAGCAGCAGGGGATGGACACACTGCGAGACGATGGCGCGCGCAAAGTGTTCGAGGGCACCACGACCGTGGAGGAGGTGGTGGCCGAGACGCACGAGGACGAAATCGGAGAATAAGGTGGCCGTCTTCTCGTACCGTGGGATCGAGATCGAGTCCGGGAAGCCGGTCAAGGGATTCCGTGACGCGGACAACCCCAAGGCGCTCCGAGCGCTGCTTCGGCGCGACGGGGTCCTGCTCACGCTGGCGACGGAGGAGAGCGAGCAGAAGCAGCGCGAGCGGCGGGAGATCAACCTGCTCGCGTTCTTCCAGCGACCCTCCGCCTCCGACATCGCGGTGATGACGCGCCAGCTCTCGACCCTGGTGCACGCCGGCGTGCCTCTGGTGGACTCGCTGGGAGCGCTCACGGAGCAGGTCGAGAGGGAGAGCCTGGTCCGCATCCTCACGCAAGTAAGAGAGTCTGTGAACGAGGGGACGCCCTTCTCCAAGAGCCTCGCGCAGTATCCGCACGCATTCCCGGCTCTGTACGTGAACATGGTCGCCGCCGGCGAGGCGTCGGGGACGCTCGAGGCCGTGCTGGAGCGCCTCGCCGAGTACATGGAGTCGCAGTCGCGACTCAAGGGCAAGGTTTTTGCGACGTTGGCCTATCCGGCGCTGATGCTGATCATCATCGTTGGCCTGGTGGGCGTCCTGATGGTGGCGGTCGTGCCCAAGGTGACGAGTATCTTCGAGAATATCGGGATGCCGTTGCCGTGGTACACCACGCTGCTCATCGTGGTGTCGGACACGGTCGCCGGTTGGTGGTGGGCGATGCTGCTCAGCGGCGCGCTCGCGGGCTACCTGTTCAAGCGCTGGCGTGCCACGCCGAAAGGGCGCTTCGCCTGGGATAGCTTCGTCTTGCGAGTACCGATCTTCGGGCGCCTGAGCCTGCTCATCGCCGTGGCGCGGTTCTCGCGCACCCTGGCGACGCTGCTCGCCAGCGGCGTGCAGCTCTTGGCAGCGTTGGAGATCGGACGCAACGTGCTGGGAAACGCGCGACTCCAGGCCGTGATCACCGATGCCATCGGGTCCATTCGGGAGGGCGAGAGCATCGCGGAGCCGTTGAAGCGAAGTCGCGCCTTCCCGCCCATGGTCACGCACATGATCGCGGTGGGGGAGCGTAGCGGTCAGCTCGAACAGATGCTCGAGAACGTCAGCCGATCCTACGAGGCAGACGTGGACACCCGCGTCATGGCCGTTACCAGCCTCCTCGAGCCGTTGATGATCGTCGTCCTCGGCGGCATGGTTGCCTTCATCGCGATGGCCATCCTGATGCCCCTGATCCAAATGAACCAGCTCATGGAGTGAGGGCGTGAGGGTTCGCCGACGCACCGCCGACCGACGCATCTTCTTCCCCTGGGAGGGACGGCGGGGGCCTGTGCGCTGGTTGCGGCAAGGACCGTTGCGGCCGGCGATCGGGGTCGCCCTCGTCGTCCTGTTCATGGGGGCGGTCGGCGCCGAGGAGCGCCGGGAGGCGGGGGTCCGGCAGACCCGCGCCCGGCTGCTCGTCGTGTACCGCGCCGTTGACACCTACCTCGCCGACCATAAGGGCGAGTGTCCGCAGAGCCTGGCCGACGTGGCACGATACGCACGATTCGAGGGAGCCCCGCTGGATGCTTGGGGGCGTCCGCTGCGGCTGATCTGTCCCGGCGGTCGCGAAGACACGGCCTACGTTCTGATGAGCGATGGGCCCGACGGACGTCCCGGCGGGCTGGATCGCATCGAGTGATCTCGGGGAGGAGCGAACCTTTCACCATGCAGCATGGGAGACCCGAAGATGGAAAGAAGTAACCAGATCGAAAACCGAGCGCGCGCGGCGCGGGATCGAGGTCGGGCACGGGACCGCGGCGTG
This sequence comes from Polyangiaceae bacterium, assembly GCA_016933275.1. Taxonomy (GTDB): domain Bacteria; phylum Myxococcota_A; class Polyangia; order Polyangiales; family Polyangiaceae; genus JAFGBI01. Next base: position 50,815 of record JAFGBI010000379.1, read on the forward strand.
ACGCTCATCGAAGTGATGATCGTCGTCACCATCCTGGCCATGGTCGCTGGAGGTGTCGCGGTGTTCGCGCTGCCGCAGCTGAAGAAGGCGCAGATCAAGACGGCCACCGACGGCTGCCGAACGATCCGACAGGCGGTGAACACGTGGCAAATGGACCCTGAGAACTCGTCCTGCCCATCGGTGAGCCAGCTCATCGAGGAGCGAATCCTCGACAAGGGTACCAACACGAGCGACCCCTGGAATCAGCCGTTCACCATTCAGTGTACGGACAACGACGTTATCGTGACCTCGGCTGGTCCCGACAAGAAGAAGGGCACCGCGGACGACATAAGCGTGCCGAAAGGCGCTGGCGCTGGGGAGTGACCCGAGCGAGCGGAGAAGATCCAGGCGATGATGCGTGCCCCCCCCAGCCCGACGCCGGGCGCAGCCCTCCCTGCAGGAAGGCCGCGGTTCGTCGTGGGTCGAGGAATCTCGCGGCGCCGCCGCTCCCAGGGCGTTACGGTCTTCGAGGTCATCATCGCCGTCACTTTGATCGCGCTCTTCTCGGGGGCGCTCCTCCTCGGCGTGGGTTTTCGTCGCTCCAGCGAGGTGCGCAGCGCGGCGTCTCTGGTGCTCGTTGGCGTGCGGCTGGGGATGACGCGAGCCAACGCGACGGGCCGACCCGTGCGGATGGTCTTCGATCTGGATCAGCATCGCATCGGGCTGGAGGAGACGCTTCAGCCTAGAATGCTGCGAACCAAGTCCGACGAGGACGGCGCCGCCGCGGGCGCCGAGCCGGCGAACGAGCTCGAGGCGGCGGCCCGGGAGGAGGCGGAGCGGATCCTCAAGGGACCCCAGGAGAAGCGCCCTCGCTTCGCGCCGGTCGCCAAGTTCGGTGGGGACGAGGGGGCCGGTGGCACTCGGGCGCTCGGAACCCACGTGCGGCTACGGTCCGTGCAGACGGAACACGATCCGGAGCCGCTCACCGAGGGCCGCGCGTACCTCTACATCTGGCCGCGGGGGGGGACGGAGGAGGCTGCGGTCCAGATTTCCGACGACGAGGGTGGAGAGGGCCTCACGGTCCGCATCTCGGCGCTCACCGGTCGAGGCCGCATCGAGCGGGGCCGGGTGAGCCTTCCGGAGCCACGGGGTGACGAAGACGACTGGTCGGAGCGCGACGAGGAATGAAGGAGACGGGACCGACCAGGTTGCCGACAGCGACGGCGCCCCGAGGAGCGCTCCGGCGCGAGGTGGGGGGAGGTTTCTCGACCCGCCCACGGCGAGGCCTGCTCCCAGGTTCCGGTCCCTGCTCCCTGACTCGCGGCGGCGATCGCCCTGGTTGCCGCGCCGGGGCTTCGAGAGGAGGGTTCACCCTCCTCGAAGTGATGGTGGCGATCGCCATCCTGGGACTGTCCCTCGCTGTCATCCTAAGTTCGGAGGTCGGGCTCCTCTGGAGTGTGCAGCGCACACAACACCTCACTCTGGCCACGGGATTGGCTCGGTGTCGGATGAGCGAGATCGAGGTTGAGCTGCTGGAGAAGGGCTTCCAGCTCCTCGACGTGACCGAGAGCGGCGACTGCTGCGAGGAGGAGGAGAACTCGACGTACACCTGCGAGTGGCGAATCGAGCGGGTGGAGCTCCCCGAGATGATGGATCTGGCGACGATGGCTGGGGAGGGGATGACGGACAGCGGCTCGGGAGACGTCGTTTCGACGCTCTTGGATGTCAAGGAGAAGAGCAAGGAAGGTCTCATGTCGGGCAGCACCACCGGTGCCCCGGATCTCTCCATGCTCACGGGTGCGTTCGGAGAAGACCCCCAGGCTGGGATCCAGGGGATCACGACGTCTCTCATGGGCCTCGTGTACCCGAACCTGAAGCCGATGCTCGAGGCGAGCATCCGTCGGGTGACCGTCAACGTGCGCTGGCGCGAGGGGATCCGCGACCGTAGCCTGGCGTTGACGGAGTTCGTGACCCGGCCGCAGGAGGGGCTCGACCCGATGGCGCAAGCGGAGCTCGACGCCTACGAGGAGGTCCAGAACGCGGCGGCAGAGGATTCGACGCCCTCGACCCCCAGCAAGTCCGAGAGGAGCACCGGGAAGTGAACCCCTCGCGCCGGCCTCCTCGTTGGCGCGGTCTCACCCTGGTCGAGGTGATGGTGGCGATCACGATTCTGAGCTTCGTGACCATGATCATCTACGGCGCCTTCGCTGGGATGAAGACCAGCCGGGAGGGAGTGCAGCGCATCACCGACCGCTATCGCGAGGCCCGGCTCGCCCTCTCGCGGATCACCCGGGACGTGCAGAGCGTCTATCTCTCCAAGCACGTTCCGATCGACGAGTCGTTGCAGGTAGTGGAGACCGCGTTCGTCGGCCAACAGGGGACGCCTGCCGATCGCCTCGACTTCAACACCTTCTCGCATCTCCGCCTGGACCGCAACGCACGCGAGTCGGATCAGGCGGAGGTATCGTACTTCGGGTCTCAGGATCCCGAACGGTCGGGCGTCTGGGATCTCGCCCGTCGGGTGAATCCATTCCTCGATCTCGATCCGGAGCAGGGCGGGCGCGTGCAGTTGCTGGCGACCGACATCGATCTCTTCGACGTCGAGTACCTCGATTCGTTGACAAACGAGTGGGTGGAGACGTGGGACAGCCGCCAGGCGCTCGAGCAGACGGATCGCCTTCCCCTGCAGCTTCGTGTCATCCTCGTGCTCAACGGCGGCCAGCGGGCGAGTGCAGGGCGGGCCCGAGGCACCATCCGCGTCGTCACCAAGATCCCCGTTGCCCTCAACCGACCGCTCACCTTCGCCACCCAGTGAGTATGATTCTAGCCGCGCCTCTCCCCTCGACACCGGACCCGGCCCTGCCGGCTGGCGATGCGTGCCGCACGGGGGGGCGCACCCCACGTGCCAGGCGGCGGCGGTCGCGGCGTCGGGGGGTCGCCCTGGTGATGGTCCTGACCGCCATCAGCATCCTCTCGGTGATGCTGGTGGACTTTCAGGAGGAGACCTCGGCGGAGTACGGGAGCGCGATCGCGGAGCGGGATGCATTGAAGGCGGAGTATGCCGCGCGGAGCGCGGTGAACCTGGCGCGGCTTCTGATCGCGGCCGAGCCGACAGTCCGCAAGTCCCTCGCGATCCTCGGGGCGGCAATGGGTGGGTCACTCCCGCAGCTCCCGATCTGGGAGCTCTCGACCGATCTGCTCGGCGCGTTCAATGACCAAGCCGGTCAGGAGGCATTCTCGAGGCTGGCCAGCGTGGATCTGTCCGAGGCCAAGAACCTCACGCTCGACGGTGCGACGTTCGAGCTTACCGTCGTCGATGAGGACTCCAAGCTCAACCTGAACCTCCCCGCACGGGGGACCGCGGTGGCCGAGAAGCAGACCGGCGAGCAGATCATCGGGCTGATCCAGAGCCCCGAGTACGATCCCATGTTCGACGGGCGTGACGAGAACGGCAGCTTCCTCACCCGCGCGACGGTCTGCGGCGCCATCGTCGACTGGACCGACCCGAATCAGGATCTGTTCCCGTGCGAGGCCGCGGCCGAGGCGACGAGCAGCGTTGCCCCGGAGGATGCCGTCTACGAACGTTACAAGATCCCGTACTCGCGCAAGAACGCCGCCTTCGACAGCTTGGAAGAGCTTCACCTGGTTCAGGGTGTGGACGAAACCTTCTGGAACACCTTCATCGATCCGGATCCCGATGACCCACGGAAGCGGAACGTGACCGTGTGGGGTTCCGGCAAGGTCAACATCAACACCGCCAACCCCTTCACCATCTGGGCCCTGATTTGCAGCAACGCCGTGGACCCGGCGGCGGAGCCATTCTGTGCCGATCCGGCCCAGCGGCTGGCCTTCTTCACCGCCATGTCGTTGGTGGAAGGACTCTCGGCGGGGGTGCCGCTCTTCACCACACCGAAGTCCTTCGCGCGGGTCGTCCAGGGCAAGGGTGGGGGCATGGGGAGGATGCTCTTCGACCTGCTCCAGATCACCCCGATCAGCCAGCTCCACTCGGAGAAATACCTCATCGAGAAGCTTTCGGCCGAGAGCAAGGTCTTCAGCGTCTATTCCACCGGGGTCGTCCGTTCCGGGAAGAACGAGTCTCGCGTTCGCGTCCATGCCGTGGTGGACTTCCGCTCGGCTCCCCCACCTGGGCAGGCTCGATCCGTCGCTGACCTGCAAGAGGCCATGGCCGGGGGGACCACTGCCTCCTCCACTACCAGCACGGATCCCGAAGCCGAGGAGATTGCGGCTCTGGAGGAGGCGCTCAAGAAGGACCCCGGTGGCACGATCATCTACTATCGCGTGGACTAGGCCATGAGCAGGGTAATCGGTATCGACATTCGATCCACGCACGTGCGAGCGGCTCTCCTCCGCACGTCGTACCGGCGGATCACCGTGGAGCGGATGCTCGAGGTCGACGTCGCGCAGGTGGGGTCGCTCGAGGAGGCTGTTCGGGCGTGCGCGGCCCCGCTCGTCCTCCATGGCGAGGGGATCGCGGTGGCGCTGGACGGCGACCGGACCTTCGTGCATCGGATCGAGCTGCCAGCCAGCGCACGCCGCCAGATCGACGACGTGCTTCCCTTCGAGATCGAGGCGCAGGTGCCGGTCGAGCTCGAGGAGCTGGTCTATGACTATCGGCAGATCGGGTCGACCAAGTCGACAGAGCCCATCACGATGCTCGTCGCCGCCGCCCGGACGGAGGTCGTGCGTGAGCGGATTGCGCTCGTCACCGAAGCGCTCAAGGTCGCTCCGGATCGCATCGGGGTCGGACCGCTCGCCCTGGCGAACCTCCACCCCGTCCTGCCCGCGGGCACGGGGGCCGGGTCAGTCGCCCTGGTCGACCTCGGCGGGGCGAGCACGGAGGTGGTCGTCGTCGTTCGCGGCGAGGTGGCCTTCGCGCGGACCCTCTCGCGCGGGATGGCGTCGCTTCCCGAGGGAGCGCCGGCGTTGGCCGCGGAGCTTCGACAGACTCTCGCTGCGGCGTCGGTGCATGGCGGCGATCTCGTCGAGCGCGTGTTGCTGCTGGGTTCGGGGGCGAACGACGCGAATTCTCCCGCGTACCTCGAGTACATGCTCGGCGTTCCCGTGTCCGCGGTGGCGGAGCTCGGCGTGGACGGGATCGGTGAGCACGAGCGTCACCTCGTCCCGCTGTTCGCCAAGTCCATCGCGCTCGGTCTGAGTCTGGTGGGGAAGCCCAGGGACCTCGACCTGCGCCAGGGACCGCTGGCCGAGCAGCGGGGGCTCCTCTTCCTGCAGGAGAAGGCGCCGCTGCTCACGGGGCTCGTCGGCGCCATCATCGTGAGCTTCCTGTTTGCCACCTGGGCCGAGCGGCAGTTGGTGGACCGCGAGGGGATCGTGTTGAACGAGACGCTGAGGGCCCTTTCGCAGGAGGTGCTCGGGAAGGAGATGGAGGATCCCGACGCTGTGTTGGAAGCGCTGGGGGGGGCGGGGGAGGAGAACGCCGACCCGATGCCTCACGCGGACGCCTTCGACGTGATGCTGGAGCTCTCGCGTGGGATCCCGATGGACCTCACGCACGACATCGACGAGCTTGAGCTCAAGCGTGGTCACGTCAAGTTGAACGGGGTCGTGGCGAGCAAGAGCGACGCGCAGAAGGTCGCGACGATCATGAGCAAGTGGCGCTGCGCCGAGAACGTGAAGGTGGTCAAGATCACGCAGGGCGTGAACAGCGACCGGCAGAAGTACGTTCTCGAATTCGACGTGAGGTGTCCCGAAGATGCCGGCGGCAAGCGCAAGGCCAAGGCCAAGGAAGAGGGGAAGGACGACAGCAGAGACGGGTCGAGCGCACCCGAGGCCACGAAGGAGGAACAGCCATGAGCCTGGCGGCACGCCTCGAGCAGCTCGAGCCGCGGGAGCGACGGCTCCTCAACCTGCTCGTGATCCTGTTCGTCCTCATCATCGTCATCGCGTTGCCGCTCGGCCTCCGGGCGGCGTTGCTCACGGGGAGCGAACGGAACCAGCGGCTCGCCGAGGCGATCGACGCGATCCGCGACCAACGAGCGGCCCTGGTGCAGCGTGCGGCGAGCGCTGGTGAGGTCGCCAGTCGGTACGCTCGTCCCGCGCCTCCTCTGGCGGAGTTGCTCGAGACGCTGGCCAAGAAGCAGGAGCTTGCCATCCCCGAGAGCCAGGATCGCCCGGTGATTCCGCACGGAAAACAGTACGAAGAGCGCTCGAATCGGATCGTGCTTCGAAAGGTGGGCCTCCTCGATCTCGCGAAGTTCATGGAGGGCATCGCGCAGTCCGGGCACCCGGTGAAGGTATCGGACATCAACATCAAGAAACGGGCGCCGGACGCCTACGACGTGACGATGGTGGTGAGCGCGTTCGACCGAACCCAAAAGGAGAAGGAGAAGGCGGAGGACTCGGAGAAGGTGGACAAGGAGGACCAGGAAGAGAACACGGAGGAGACGCCGAGTGACGAGGCGGATCGCGAACAGGGCGACGGTGAGCCCGATCCGGAGGCACCATGATGTCGAGGATCCTCTCCTCGCCTTGGACTGGGCGCTTGTCGCGTTGGATGGGGTACCCAACCTTCTACTTCCTGGCGATGCTCGTCTTCGTACGCTGCACGTTTCCCTACGATCGCCTGGGAGAGCGCGCGATCACGACCCTCAACGCGGCCGAGGCGAAGAAGACGGGACGGCGCGTCGAGGTCGATAGCGTGCGAGGGAATTGGATTTTCGGCCTCGGGTTCCGTGGCGTTCGGGTGGTGAGCCCCGGGGCCAAGGGCGAAGACGGCAAGGCAGGTCCCGAGCGGGTAGTCCAATGGGATTACGCTCGGGCTTCCGTGGCACCGCTGCGGCTCCTCTTCGGGACCTTACGGGTGGCGTTCGCCGGCGGTGCGGGCGATGGCACCGTGGATGGCGTGTTCTGGAGCAGCAAGACCGAGCGGCGCGTGGGGGTGGAGCTCGAGCAGTTCGCCCTGCAGGACATCCCGCTCCTCGCCGACACGATTGGCGTGCCGTTGTTGGGCACCGCGACCGGCAAGGCCGATCTAGTGTTCGCCGAGCAGCGGTTGAGCCTTGCGGAGGGGACGATCGAGCTCGTGATGGAGGATGTCACCCTCGGTGATGGCAAGGCGAAGATCCGGAATTTCGTCGCGCTCCCACCCGTTCGCGCGGGACAGCTCACCCTCGTAGCGGAGGTGACCGAGGGGCGCGTGAAGCTCACGAAGCTCGAGGCCAAGGGACCAGATCTCGAGTTCAGCGTTCGCGGTCAGATCCGCCTGCGCGACGCCTTCGACAAGAGCTTGGCCGACCTTACCCTCGAGTACAAGTTCGCCGAGCAGTACAAGACGAAGAACGAGATGACGAAGGGGCTCTTCGGGGACAAGGCCAGCAAGATCACGGGGCTCCTCGATCTCGATCCGAAGATCCAGCGCGCGAAGACCGCCGACGGCGGCTACGCATGGCGTGTCAGCGGCTCGATGGGGCACCTCTCTTTTCAGGCCGCGCCGTCCGGTGCCGCCGGGGCGGCATCTCGGAGTCGCAGGGCGCCGGGTTCGAAGGGCGACGACAGCGAGGACGAGGAGTAGCGCCTGCGCGAGTGGCCGGGCACCCACGGGCTCTCGTCGTTCGGGGGGCGGGGGAAGCCTCTGGCCGAGTCAGGAGTCGACGGCAATCCCGAGCTTGCGGCGCAGGTCGAAGTACGGGTGACTGATGCTGAAGAGGACAAGCTGCCTCAGGCGCTCCTCGGCAGCTACCGCGCTCGCGCTTTCGTCGGATGCACGCAGGATTTCGATCACTGTGTCGAGGTCGTGGGCGACGAGCAACCCGACGCGGTCGGCAGTGAGGTCGACCCCGGCGACCCAACGCTTCAGGTCCAGCGCGCCGCCCGACTGGATCAGTTGGGCGACGATGCGAGCGAGGTGGTCGCGAGCCTGGCCCTGGATCCCCGCGTCGAGGGCGGCGTAGGCTTCCTTGACGGGACCCTCGAGCTCCGGTGCGATCGGAAACTGGGGGGAGATCAACTTGAGGGCGGCGAAGAGCCACGCCTTCAGACCGGTCCCGGTCGCGACCAGGTGGCGCACGTACATTCCCGGTCGGAAGTAGGCGAGGTGCCGCGCCGCGATGAATGCCGCCGCCTGCGGGGGGATCTCGGTGGCCATGGCCGCGCGGCCAAGGACGACCGACGGGGTGTGGGCGTGCAAGAACGACAAACCGGCAGGATCATTGGGATTCTGGTAGGTGGGCGGCGGATCCACTCCGATGACTCCGGCCGCATAGTAGAGGTTTTGGCTCATCGGGTATGGGTGGCGAGCGATATCCACCTGATAGTGCGGGTCGTAGCCCAGATCGGCGAGGCTCCGACTTCGGCTGCCGATCACGGCGGGCTCGATCAGCGCGAAGACGCTGGTGAGGAAGGGATCCGCGTCCTCGTGCATCAGGTACCGGAGCCAATCGTCGTCGGTGAGCGCTTCGCGTGCCGGAGCGGCGGTGTCGCTCCGCATCCGCTTGTAGAAGCGCTCCTCGTCGGGTTCGGCCAGATTGAGGACGTGGAGGCCCTGGCAGAGGCACCAGGCAGCGTCGGCGTGCTTGGTTTCCGTATAGAGGCGGCGCAAAAGCTTGTACGGTTCCGCCCGATAGGGGTTCTGGCGAAGTAGGGCGATCTGGGACTCGACGGCCTTCGCTAGGTAGCGCTCGGGATCCGAAGCGTAGAGATCCGCAAGCTTCTCGGCTCGGGTCGTGTCCTGGGGCTCGAGCGTCTGCGCCGCCTCATAGGCGTCGATGGCCTTGTCGATCCACATGAGCTCATTCTCGTAGAGCTCCGCGAGGGCCACGAACGCAGCGAGCATTCGCGGCTTGTCGTTGGCAGCGGTGGCGTGTTCGACCTTTCGCTTGAGGAGCTCCTCCACCGACTCGAAACGGCCGGAGACGCGTTCGAGTTCGATGGCCTCGTCGATGGCCTTCTCGTTCGTCGGGTCGAGCTCGATGACCTGTCGGTAGAAATCGAGGGCGCGCTCGAAATCCCGCATCTGTCGGGAGGTCACGATCGCTGCAGTCTGGAGGTACTTGGCCTTCTGTTGCCGCTCGTCGACGAATTCGGCGAGCTTCTCCACGACATCGACCAGCTTCTCCCAGTCCTGCTCCTCGCTGTAAAGCTGCATCAACTTGGTGAGCAGGCGGCGATCATCCGGACGTTCTTCGAGCGCCGCCACATAGCTCTTGGCGGCGCGCGTCCGGTCGCCGAGCTTCTCCGTCGCGATCTCGCCGATCTCGATGAGGAGGGTGGTGCGGGTGTCGCCTTCGGCGATGTCGAGGTGACGGGTCTTGGTTCGAGTGACGCGCTCCCAGTCGCTCTGGGCCTCGTAGATCCGGGCGAGCGATACCAGCGGCGTGGCACTGCTCGGGTCGAGATCGCTCGCCTCCTCGAGGGGTCGAATCGCGGCCTCGAGATCACCGGTCCGACGCAAGGATTCGCCATAGCGGTACAGAGATTCCGGGTGCGAGCCGACCTCGTCCCCGAACTGCGCGAAGAGGTCACGATAGAGCTCGACGGCCCGCTTGGGAGCGCCATGCTCGAAGGTCACCTGCGCCACGCGCTCCAGAGCGTCAGCGTCGTCGGGGGCGATGCGAAGCAGGGAGTCCATCGGCGCCAGCGCCTTCTCCGTCGAGCCCGTCTGGCTGAGAGCGTCGACGTAGCGGAGCAGGATACGGGTCGCGCGTTCCTTCGCGAGGGTGTCCGTGCGGTCCGCGATCACCTCGTAGTGACGGCTCGCCTCCACCGGCCGTTGTGCCTCGAAGGCAAGGTCGCCGAGGATGGCGCGGGCATCGATGTTCGTCGGATCGAACTGAAGGGACCGCTTGGCGGCCTCCTCGGCGCGGGCGTCGTCCTTCAGTCGGTCGCGGCAGAGCACCGCCACCTCCGCGGCGAGGCGGGCCTTCGTGGCATCCCCCTCGGTTCGGGCAAACTCTCGATCGAGCAGCTGGATCGCTGCGTTGATGTCGCCGCGGGCGATGTACGCGGATCGGAGCGCCACCGAAGTATGGAGGTCCGACGGAACCTGATCGAGCGCCCGCTTGTAGTATTCGATCGCGCTGTCCCGGTCGCCACGCGACTCGAGCAGTCTGGCCGCGCGGAGATACTGTTCGGTCTTGCCTTCGGGGCTGGTTGCCCGCTCTGCGAGGGCGTCGATCGCATGGATTGCCGCTTCGGCGTCGCCCAGGGACTCCCGAACCCGGGCGACCGCTTCGAGCGCGCCGGCGTGCTGGGGGTCGATGGCGCTCGCTGCCTCGAACGCAGCCATCGCTCGCTCCGGGGAGGCGAGCTGTTCGAGCAGAACACGACCGCGCGCGAGGTGGAGATCGAGACCGCGGCGGGGGTCTTCCACCAGGTTTGCGTGACGCTCGTAGAGGGCAACGAGCTCTTCCCACCGATCGAGGACCCGATAGTGACGTGGGAGCGCGATCAGCGCGCCCTCGTGCGCACCGTCGATCTCGAGGATCGCCTCCCAGGCCGCGGCCGCCGCCGGGTGGTCGAGGAATTCATCATCCTGGATCTGCGCGACCCGCTCCCAGAGCGAGATCTTCTGGCGCGGCGTGGCGGCGAGGCGGATCTGGCGGTCGAGATTGGCGAGCAATTCCCGATACCGTCCCGCCTTGGCGAGCAAGCGATCGAGGCTGCGGAGGGCGTCGAGGTGGTCAGGATCCGCATCGAGGACTACGTCGTAGCGCCGGATCGCCTCGCCGTCGTCCTTGAGTCGGTCCTCGAAGATCTCGGCGATGCGGCAGAGGGTGCGCCGTCGCTCCTCGCCGTGTTCGGCTTCCGCACGACGCTCGAGGATCTTGACGACTCCTTCGTGGTCGTTGGTCCGGTCGTAGATGCGACCGAGGGCCTCGCTCGCGCGCGCGTGGCCCGGGTCCTCGCGGAGGATCCCCTCGTAGAGGTCGCGGGCGCCACCGGTGTCATTGAGTTGGACCTCGAGGATCTCGGCGGCCTCGGCTCGCAGGTCGCGCGCGAGCGCTGGGGTCGCGGCCGCGTCCGCGCGCGTGGTGAGCACCATGCCGAGCTCCGGCCACTGCTGTGCCTTGCGGTAGATCTGGGTGAGGCCCCTCAGGGCGGCGTCGTTCGAGGGCTCGTGCTCGAGGATCGCCTGGTACACCGGGAGGGCGAGGTCGGGCCGTTTGACATGGGTGAGGTACCAGTCGGCCATGCGGGAGTAGAGCAGGTTCTTGGACTCCTGATCCAGCGTCTCGCTCATCGTCGCCGTCATGCAGGCGCTGAGGACATCGCTCCATTTGGTCTCCTCGGTGCCGGCGAGGGTCTCGATTTCGCCGGCGCACTCGTCGTTCCGCGGATCCTCGCAATAGGCCTGCGTGAACGCCACCAGCGCCTGCTCTCGGTCGTCGAGCTCCTTGACGTAGAGGCGCCCAATCTCGGCCAGGGCGCGTGCTCGCTCACCACGATTCTGGGCGCGATCGCTTTGGTCGAGGAGCATTTCGACCAGTTCCTCGAACTTGCCCAGGCGTCGGCGCAGGGATTCCAGCGCGACCCGTGTGGGGCCGTCGTTGGGGTCGAGGGCAAGCGCGGCTAGGTAGGCGGGTTCGGCGGCGATCGGCTCACGAGCCGCCTCGTACATGCGCGCGGCACGGAAGAGCAGCCGCTGCTTGGCTTCGCGCTGCGGCGGGTCGGCGCCATCACCGATCTGGTCGGCGGCCATCTGCAGCGCCTCGGCGACGCGACTCGCGTCAGCACCCGCATCGACCGCGGCCTCGAGGGCCACCGCATGGTCGAGGACGGTCGGGTCCGCGAGGAGCTGATCCACGCGCTCGTCGAATTCGGCGTCGGAGATCTGAGATTCGGTGCGGGTTCCCGTCCGGCCGAGCTGCTCGAACTCGTCGAGGACGTCGGTAGCGTCCGCCGGACGATCCGCCGGGTCCTTGGCCAGGAGCCGGAGGAGGAACTCGTCGATCTCGTGAGGGATCCAGCCTCGCGGCGCCACCGTGCTCGGCGTGGCGGGGGCGTTGGAGAGGTGTCCCACCGCGGCGGCGACCCCGCCCTCCGCTCCAAACGGGGGGACTCCGCTCAAGAGCTCGTAGGCGAGGGCACCGAAGGCATAGACGTCACTCGTCGGTGTGGCCTCGCGACCACGCAGCTGCTCGGGCGCAACGGTATCGGGGTGGGCAACGAGCCAGGGGAGCTCCCGGTCCCCCCGATCGGCAGCGATCGCGCGACCGAGGAGCAGGTGCGCTCCCGCCCCGAGGAGGCGGATCCCCCCGGCGCTGTCGCCGTCGCGGGTGAGCAGCACCCCGTCGAGGCCCAGGGTGCCGTGCACGAGCTGGTGCGTGTGGAGTTCGGCCAGCGCCTCGAGCAGGGCTCTGAGGATCGGTCGGCCCTCGTTGATGTGCATGGGGCCGGCGCGTCCAAGGCGCGCCGAGAGGGTCTGACCCTCCACGTAGTCCTGGGCGAGAAGGAGGTGTCCGTTCGCGATCGTCAACCGGAGCCGCTGCGGCAGGCTCGGATGCTGGACGCAGGTGAGGAGGCGCTGCGCCACGAGGAAGCGCTGTCGTCCTCGCTGGTCGCGGGTGACCTCGGGGTGGACCACCAGCAAGCGCACCTCGGCGCCCTCGTGTCGCGCCAGGTAGGCCGTGCCGATACGGTCGGGATCGAGCCTCCGGACGACGAGGTAGCTTCCCACGGAGTCGCCGCCGTGAAGCTCCGGTTCCGGCTGCCACCTTCGCGGGAGCACCTCGGCGAGCTTGCCAGCCGCGTCACCGCGGCGGGCCATGACCGCGTCGACCAACGCGGGCAGTGCATCCTGGTCGACCGCGAAACGGGCGAGGTGCTCGGCGTAGGACGCGATGGCGGATGCGCCGCCGACGACGGTTGGGTCGAACTCCAGCAACGAGCGGCTGAGCTCGAGCAGCTGGTCAAGGTCGAATAGGCGTTCGAGCTCTGCACGAAGGAGATCGATCACGGGTACTCCTCGGATTTGCGCCGTGCCCTGGGGCGCGGCGGCGCGCGAAGCATAGCGAAAGCGTGAGCAAACTGCAGCGCCGAGCCCCGGCCCCGATACCCGTCTGATGGCCAAATTCTGGTCCCGTCGCACGGCTTCATGGCATACCTGTCGGCGTGGAGCTTGGGTCCATCCTTCTGGAGCGCGTTCTCCCCATCACGGTGCTCGTCGTGGCGGTGGTGGCGGTTCCGGTGATGGCTCTTGCCCCCTCGGGCCTGGGTCGCCTGCAGAGCTTGCGCGAGGAGCGACGGCGTGCGGACCAGACCGTGGAGTCCCTGTCGCGGGAGATCGACCGGCTTCGCGCGGAGGTCGCTCGGATCAAGTCGGATCCGGCGGCCGTCGAGCAGGTCGCGCGAGACGAGCTGGGGCTGGTCCGGCAGACCGAGATCGTGTTCCAGTTCAGGTAGTCTCTCGGCGGCGCGATCTCGGCCGAATCCGGCAGGGAATCTCTCGGGGCTCTCGTCTGAACGAGCCATCAGCCATCACCAGAAGGCTTCTCCGTGGCTTGCCCGACGGGGGACGCCTGACTGCTGATGGCCGGTTTGGTTCCGTCGCCGCCGGGTTGGGCGTCGCCGGCGGTCGGGGCGTGGACGGCTCGTGGGGCAGGGATTCTGCGCCGGGTGGGGCAGCTGTTGCACCCGAGCTGGCTCCAGGAGAACATCGATCCGGTGACCATCGAGCTCGTGCGGCGGGTTCTCCTGGCGGACGTTGCCCCGCCGGAGGTGGTCGAGGAGACCTTGCTCGAATCGGTCCGGCGGCGGCGTCCCTTCCTGGCTGTCCTCGCGCAGCAGCACCCGGAGGTGGCGGGCCTGGTCACGCGGGAGATCGAGCGCACCGGAGTTGCCGAGCTCGATTCCGTCGTGGGCGATCCGGAGCTCGTCGCCCAGTGTCCCCCGGGGATGCTGGACACGCTCGGCGTGGTCCCCCTCGGGATCGAGCCGACGACGGGCGAGATCATGGCGGCGACGATCGATCCCCTTGACCAGCACGCTGCGGAGGAGCTGGCCTTCCACCTGGGGAGCCCCGTACTGTTCTTCTACGCTCCGATCGAACTCGTCTTGGGGGGGCGCTCCGGTGAGGCCCTCCCTGCGCGCGCTTCATTGCCCCGACTCCGGCCCTCGCGCGAGCTCGACGAGGAGCTGGAGGCGCTCCGCCCGCCGCGAATGCCAGCGTTCGACCGTCCGTCCGCAACCGCGGTCCAATATCGGTCCGACCCACCGCGAGCGCTGCGCAGTGAGCCGCCGATCCCCCTCGTTCGTAGGTCGATCGTTCCCCGGCCCTCCCCGGAACCGCCGTCCGCTACCCCCTCGATCCAGGGTCTGGGCGTTGCTGGCGGGGGGCTCCCCGTCGGGACCGCCGTGAACGCGAGTGCACAGGGCCAGGAGGGCAGCGATCCTCTCGCAGCGGCCAAGGCCGGAGCCGGGACACGCGACGTCGGCAGCGCGATCGAGGCCCTGGACTGGGCGACCCGTCCTGACGATGTGGTCGCGCTGCTCCTCGCGGGGGCCGAGGCAGCTGCCGAGCGAGCGCTGGTCTTCGCGTTGCAGGGCACCGAGCACCGCTGCCGCGCTGCGTCTTCATGTGTCGCTGACGCGGCACGGGTACGCTCCATCGAGGTTGCGGCCGGTCACGGCAGCGTGCTCGATCGCGCTCTCGTCGATGGCTGGTACTTCGGGGCGCTTCCCGATGACGAAACCCATCGGGTGCTGGTCGAGCTCTTCGGTCCGATGGCCGGCGATGTCTACGTCCGCTCCGTGGTGGTCCTGGAACGACCTGCGCTCACGGTAGTGGCGACTGGTTTCGATGTCGCCTCGATCGGGACGCGCCAGGTTGACGAGCTGGTGGCCGCTGCCGCCGAGGCGTTGGAACGGATCGTAAGGGCGCGGAAGAACCGCTAGAGCAGCAATCGGTTTGATTGCTGCGTCGAATCAACACCCTAACCCGGCAGCGCCGGAACCAAACAGGCCAGGCCATCAGCGGTCAGCGGTCAGCGGTCAGGTAGAACGTGGAGACCCTGATCGCTGACGCCTGATTGC
>JAFGBI010000380.1 GCA_016933275.1 Polyangiaceae bacterium
AACGGCAGCGCTGAAAACGCGTCCATGCGAGGCGAGGACGCGTTTCCAGCGCTGCCTCTGGTGAGCTCTGCTGCCGGTTCGGTGCTCCAGGTTGTTGATCTGACGCAGCAATCAACCTGATTGCTGCTTTGGGCCAGCAGGATCTGTCGAATGCCTCTTCACCCTGCTCGGAGGGATCTGACGGCGGTCCGTGGTCGTGGGCGCGCTGAGCGGCAGTCGAGGCGGGGCTGAGCGCGAGGTTGGCGGTGCGGAATTCCTCAGCCCCTATCTTTCCAGAATCCATGGGGATCATGGATGCACCTGGTCCAGCCGCGCCGGCCAGGATCTTCTCCGGTGTTCACCGTCCCTGATACGACCGTGCCGCCGATTTGTTCTCACGATGTCGAATTCTCGATCTGGATCCACGGTAGCGGACATTTCAGGAACGTGGACACCGCCGCAGCACGTAACCCTACCCCCTCTTCCTCAACCCCCATCCCGCCCGAACGACCCTGGCTCACGGCCGGCGACGTCGCGAGGGCGCTTCGCGTCGATCTGAAGACCGTCCACAACTGGGTGGCCCGAGGCAAACTCCGCGGCCGAAAGACACGTGGCGGGCATCTGCGCTTCCGGCATGTAGAGCTGGTGCGGTACGCGTGCCGACTCGGTCTGCCGATGCCGGAGGTGTTCCGGGTTCCGGACTGTCGTGCGCTCGCGGTTGGGATTGACGAGTCCGCTGCCCAGAGCTTGGGCGCTCGGCTTGTCCCTGACCTTATCACGGCCGCCCTCGAGCTTGCGACGGACGAGTACGACGCGCTGGTGATCGACGCCTCCGGCATCGTGCTGACCGACCTCGTGGCCCTGCTGTCGAGCGTCAGGCGTTGTACGGTCACGAGCGATCTAGCGATCGTCGTGCTTCATGATGACGCGAGCGTCCGCTCCGACCTCTCCGACTCGGGTGCCGACGCTGTTGTCCCCGTGGCCGACATCGCCGCCGCCCTCCACCTGGTTACCGGATACGGTGGTGCCTTGCCTGAACGGGTGCCAGCTCCCGAATGCGTGTCCTCCGTCGTGCCCGCCGGCACCACCGAGCTGTTCGCAGCGCACCCGGCCGAAGGGACTGCTTCGGAGACGGACCGGCCCTCCGCGATCGACCCCCGTCGATTCCTGCCCCCTGCCGATGTGTGGTGAGCCGTTTGGCGCCAAGCCTCGGTCGGTCCTGGTTTGGCGCCGTTGGCGGACTAGCGCACCGATCCGATTGCCCACAGCAGCGGCGCTGCTGGGAACTACCCATGCCCAGTGAGGGCACGTTCCGAACGGCGCCTCGGGCGAGTTCTGCTGCCGGTTCGGTGCTCTAGGTTGTTGATTTGACGCAGCAATCAAGCTGATTGCTGCTCTAGGGGACCAAGAGTTCGTCTACGCGCGGTTCTCGCGGTGGAAGACCCAAGGGTTTCTGGGCGGGCTGTCCGAGACCCTGGCACGCGAACGTGACGCCGAGGGCTACCCGTGGCGGCAGTGCTCCGAACGGCCACGAAGCACGTCGGCTGACCCCGCTCGGTGACCCACGCGATGGCCATCGCCAGTCGATGCTCGCTCGACCAAACCTCTGGCTCCTGGACCCTTCCGGATTCGGGGTGTGTGCCGAGGTAGCCCACGAGCCCACCTTCTCGCGACCGGGCGAGCAGCAGACGGTGATGCCAGCTGGCGCGCTGGCCCGCGAGATCCTGCGACGCCCGGTCACATCATCGGCCGAAACGTTGGTGCCGGCCGGTGAGTGAGAGAAGGTCCGGGCCCGCCGCGCGGGCGATCTCGAGCGTATGGGTCAGCATCGCGCCCATCAGGTCTCGCTCGCGGTGGTCGGAGCGACGCACACTCCACCGATTCCGGCGATCGACAGGGTCCGGGGGCAGAGATGCCACCTTCTGGGAGAGAGCTCGAGCGTGGCGACGATCCGGCCGTCCTCTCGAACCGCGAGCTGGCGACGCATGTGCTCCAAGGTCGGCTGGTACCGAAATGGGAGCATTCCGGCGAAACCATGGGGGCGATCCGTCGCGAAGACTCGGTCGAGCAAAGGGATCGCCTCCGGAAAGGCTCCGGCCGCCAGCCGGTCTACCACGAACGCCATCGCCCCCGGTGATATCACCGTTGTCCCGCCTCGGAAGGTTTGGCATGCGTATAGCCGATGAACCTGACCCAGGAGATCTCGCGGCGGATCGAACGCCTCATTCGGCGGTTCCCGGAGGAGGACGTGCTCGTGCTCGTCGACCTCATGGTGCTCGTGGCGAACGCCGACGGGAATATCGATCCGGACGAACACGTCGCCCTGTCGGCGGGAATCGAGAGCATCCTGGGTTCGCGCGTGGCGCCGGAGTTCGTCTCCGAGGTGGTTGTCGAGAGCCTCGACAAGCTGGCGGAAGAGAACCTCGATCTGCGTGCTCTCGCCATCGGGCATCTGCTCGCCGAGCGTGGGGAGGCGGAGGAGGGGTTGCGCATCGGGATCGCGGTGGCGCTCGCGAGCGGTGGGCTCGCGGAGCCGGAATACGACCTGCTGGGTACGGTGGCGCGAGCGGCGGGGGTGTCGGGGGCTCGGCTTGACGTGCTCATCGACCACGTGCGAGAAGGACTATCGTTCGATGTCTGACCGGCGCCTCCGCGGGGCTTGCGCTGTCGGTCCTCCTGCTCGATCCTTTGGCCCATGACCGCAAGCGACGAGGAAGCCGCGCTGATCGGCGCGGCGCGGACCGGCGATCCTGAAGCAGTCCTCGCCCTCGTCGATCGCTACCAAGCGGTCGTCTATCGCTTCGGAAAGCGGATGTGTCCGACCGAGGAGGACGCGGAGGACGCCGTGCAGGAGACCCTCGTCACGGCGATCCAGAAGCTCGGTGATTTTCGTGGCGATGCTTCCTTCTCGAGCTGGCTGTTCACGATCGTCCGCAGCCGCTGTGGCAGGAAGCAGAGGGCCGCGAGTCGAGCCCCTGTGCTCGAGCCGATCGAGCTTGTCGACGACCGACCGCGACCGGACGACCTCCTGAACCAGGCCGAACTGCGCCAGGCCCTGGAGACGGCGCTGGCTACCATCGAGCCGATGTATCGGGAGGTGCTCCTGCTGCGGGACGTGGAGGGGCTGACGGCCTCCGAGGTGGCAGCCGCTCTCGAGATCACGGTGCCGGCGGTGAAGAGCCGCCTCCACCGCGCTCGCTCCATGCTGCGGGACCGGGTCGAGCGAATGTTCCCCCACCGGCTCCCGACACCCGCGCTGCCGCTGGCACCGGGAAAGGATCTGGGCGAGCTGCTCTCTCAGTACCTCGAGGGGGACCTGACGGCGGCGCAGTGCGTCGAGATCGAGGCCCGCCTGAAGGCCTCGCCCGATTGCCAGGGGGCATGTAGCCTCCTCCGCCGGATCCTCGGTGAGTGTCGCGCGTGCGGGGCGGACAAACCGCCGGAAGCACTGGCGCTATCCGTCAGAAACGCCATCCGGGCGATGGTTTCCGAGGGGCGCGCGAATCCATCGGGGGGGGGGACGCCTCCTACCCAGTGAACAGCCGCTGGCACCGAGCCGCTGGCAAGGCTCCCAAGGAGGCGAACCATGGCCACCGTAGAGATCACGAACGACAATTTTCAGGCCACCATCGACCAGGGCGGGATCGTTCTGCTGGACTGGTGGGCTCCCTGGTGCGGGCCCTGTCGCGCCTTCGGTCCCGTCTACGAACGCGTGGCCGCCAAACACCCGAACATCACCTTCGGCAAGGTGAACACCGAGCAAGAGCCGGGGCTCGCGATGCAATTCCAGATCAACTCGATCCCCACCCTGATGGTCATCCGCGACAAGACGCTCCTCTTCTCGCAGGCCGGGATGCTGCCCGAGCGCGCACTCGAGGATCTGGTGAGGCAGGCCGAGGCCATCGACATGGGCGAGGTCCAGAAGAAGCTCGGTCCGCAGCCGAAGGCGGCAGCTGCCGTTCATTGACGCGGAGTCGCTCCCGCGAGGCTACCGGCACATCGCGGCGAAGACCGTGTTCGCCAGGCCAGTGGCCGCCCCGCCTCCGTCCGTGTTCTCGCAGATCTCGTGGCACTCGGGGGGCTCCGACGAGCTTACGCATCGGTGGGCCATCCAGCAATCGAGGACCTCGGCGCAGTAGCACTGGTCCTCCTGGGCGCAGTTGACGCACGCCTCGCCACCAGCGTCCTCGCGCCAGCCCTCGAGGCAGTAGGTCCGGCCGCACGCGCCGTCTTCACAGGTCTGAGAGGCGCACTCGCTCGGATCCGCGCAGGGTGTCGCGAAGCAACCCGGACAACTGCCGCCGCAGTCGAGATCGAGCTCGTCGCCGTCCTTCACCCCATTGCCGCAGTGGGTGCACTCACCGGATCCGGAGCAGAGCATCGCCCCGGCGCAATCCACCTCGGTGGTGCAGGAGTCACCCATACAGCCGCCGCAATCGCCGCCACAGTCGGGTCCGGTCTCACGACCGTCCATGATGCCGTTGCCGCAGATGCAGGTGTCGTTCGGGCCACAGACTCCGCTCTGACAGTCGCTCATCCAGAGGCAGGTGTCCCCTTCGCAGCCATCCCCGGTGCAAGCGACGGGGACGCCGCCTGTCGCGCCACCGCCCGTTCCCAGGTCGCCGCCGGACGCGCCACCACCCATCGCCGGGTCGCCACCCGTCGCCGGGTCGCCACCCGTTTCCGGGTTACCTCCGGACGCGCCACCGCCCGTTGGCAGCGTTCCTCCCGTCACCGTTCCACCGTCGCCCACCATCCCACCGGTGGGAGTACCTCCGAGCGCTTCTCCCCCGCTCCCAGGAAACCCACCGGTATCCTCGGCGGTAGCGCAAGCGATGGTGGACAGCAGGGCTAGCCCGGAAAATAGGCCGGAAGGACGCATGGGATCCTCAAGCATCGTCAGGTCCCTTCTCGAAAGGGATACGCCCAGGATAGCGCGGAATCGGCGCGCAGGTCAGGGGCGAGGACCGACCATTTCTTCGGGGCGCACCCAGCGGTCGAAATCCTCCTCCGTCACCAGCGCGAGGGCCAGCGCCGCCTCCCTCAACGTCGTCCCGTTGTGGTGCGCGTGTTCAGCGATCCTGGCAGCGGCATCGTAGCCGATGTGCGGACTGAGCGCGGTCACCAGCATGAGCGAGTTGTTGAGGTGCTGCCGGATGCGCGCGCGGTTCGGTTCGATGCCCACGACGAGGTGGCGCCGGAAGCTGTCGCAGCCGTCGGCGATGAGGCGAGTGCTTTGGAGGAAGTTCTGGATGATGAGGGTCTTGAACACGTTGAGCTGGAAGTGTCCGCTCGAACCCGCGACGTTGATGGCGACGTCATTGCCGAGGACCTGGGCGGCGAGCATCGTTATCGCCTCGCATTGAGTCGGGTTCACCTTGCCCGGCATGATGGAGCTGCCCGGCTCGTTCTCGGGGATGACAAGCTCGCCGATCCCGGCGCGAGGGCCCGAGGCGAGCCAGCGGACGTCGCTGGCGATCTTCAGCAGTGACGCCGCCAATGTCTTCAACGCGCCGTGGCCGAACACGATGGCGTCGTGGGCCGCGAGCGCCTCGAACTTGTTCGGTGCGGTCACGAAGGGGAGCCCCGAGAGCTCGGCGAGCTTGCGAGCCACGCGCTCTGCGTATTCCGGGTGGGAGTTCAGGCCCGTGCCGACCGCCGTGCCGCCGAGCGCGAGCTCGGCGAGGTGAGGTATCGCTTCTTTCACGTGTGCCGCCCCGTGGTGGAGCTGCGCCACCCAGCCACTGATCTCCTGTCCGAGCGTCAGCGGCGTCGCGTCCATCAAGTGGGTGCGTCCGATCTTCACCACGTCGGCGAAGGCTGCGGATTTCTCCGCCAGTGCGTCCCGTAGCGCGCTCACGCTCGGCAGTACGTGCCGGTGCAGGGCTTCGACGGACGCGACCGACATTGCGGTGGGGAACACATCGTTCGACGACTGGCTCCGATTGACGTGATCGTTCGGGTGCACCAGACACCCCTCGCCTCGGGGCCCACCGAGGAGCTCGCTGGCGCGGTTCGCGAGCACCTCATTCATGTTCATGTTCGTCTGGGTCCCGCTCCCCGTCTGCCAGACGATGAGCGGAAACTCCTCGTCGTGGCGTCCGGCGATGACCTCCTCCGCGGCGCGCACGATGGCCCCCCCCACCCGGGGGTCGAGCCTCCCGAGCTCCTGGTTCGTCAGGGCCGCCGCCTTCTTCACGAGCGCGAGGGCGCGGAGCAGCGCGACCGGCATCCGCTCACCGGAGATCGCGAAATGCTGGAGGCTCCTTTGGGTTTGGGCACCCCACAGCCGATCGGCGGGTACCTCGATGGGGCCGAAGGAGTCGCGCTCGGTGCGGGTGGCTGGAGTAGAGCTCATGAGCCGGCCATTCACGATCTGGCCTCGGAGATCAAGATCTAGGAGATTCCAACGTGGTATTTGACCGAGCGACGGGCCGCCGTTAGGAAAGGTGAGCCGATGGTCAGGACCCGAAGCCTGCAACGAAGACTCGTGGCGTGGACGGCATTCGTCTGCGGTCTCGGTGTCGGGGTGGTGTGGGCAGAGGAAAAACCTGCGGAGTCAGCGGTAATCGGTTCGGGGCGGGGCGGGGGCGAGCGGCACGTCCACAGCCCCGACGGGTCGCCCGATGCCACCGCCGCGTCGAGCGCTCGGCTCGAGGGCGCCGGACCCGCGAAGGCGAGCGAGGGCACCGCGAAGCCGGCCCCCAAGCCCCCGCCGTCGCATCGCCGAGGGCGGGCACCCAAGGAACCGCGCGCCACCCTGCCCGACGACGTGCCCCCCACGCCCCCCACGGCGGTGGCACGCCGGGGTGTCGCGCAGGGCCCCATTGCCGGTGAGTCGTCGGGGGGTCCGGCAGATCCGGAGCTTGCCGCCCTACGCCAAGCCGAGCTGGTCCTGTTTCCGCGGCCTGTCGTGGGGCTTACGCCGGGATGGTCGTGGGAGCTTCCCGCACCCCTCGAAGGCTCTGCCCCCGAGGTCCGCGCCGATGGTTTTCCTCCGGTCGAAGCCCGGTCGACCCCTGAGGAGAACCCCGAGACCGCCGCCGCTGAAGCCGAATGGCTGCGCTCCCTGACGATGCCGAACCTGCCGGTTCGGCTCGATCCCCGCGTCGTCAAGTACCTGAAGTTTTATCGAGACAATTCCCAGGGTCAGTCGATTGCCCGCGCGTGGGCCAGGAAGAGCGGTCGCTACGGACCCGCCCTGCGGGCGGAGCTCGCGAAGGCAGGGGTCCCCACCGACCTCGTGTGGCTGTCGCTGATCGAGAGTGGACACAACCCGACCATTCGCTCTGCCGCGGGTGCCGCGGGGCTCTGGCAGTTCATCCCCGAGTCGGCTCGCCTCTACGGCCTCACTGTCGATCGCTGGGTGGACGAGCGGCTCGATCCCCGCCGCTCCACCGAGGCGGCGGCGATGTACCTCTCCGACCTTTTCCAGCGCTTCGGGAGCTGGGACTTGGCCATGGCGGCCTACAACATGGGGCATGGGGGTCTGAGCCGCGCGATCGCGAAGTACAACACCAACGACTTCTGGGAGCTCTCGCGGCACGAGGCCGGCATTCCGTGGGAGACCACGCTCTACGTACCAAAGGTCCTGGCCACGGCCATCATGATGGCCAACAAGAAGGCGTTCGGTCTCGATGGGATCACCCCCGAAGCGCCCGCGAGCTTCGATGCGGTCGCGGTATCCCCTGGCGTGTCCCTCTCACGGGTCGCGGCTGCCGCGGAGGTGTCCCTGGCCGTGGTTCAGGCTGCCAACCCCCAGTACCTCGTGGACCGCGTCCCGCCCGCCGTCGGTCGCGGCCAGCGCTGGTTGGTCGCGTTGCCGAGTGGGCTCGGTCCCAAGGCGTCCCGGAAGCTTGTGGACGCGGGGGCCGGTGATGTCGAGCCCTATCGGGTGCGCTTCGGTGACACGCTGACCACCGTGGCTGCGGCTTCAGGCGCCTCCGAGGCACGGCTGCGCGACCTCAACCAGTTGGGGTCTGACGAGCTGCTCGAGGCCGGAACCGTGCTGCTCGTGCCGCGTGGCACGAAGCCGGCGGCGGCTTCGGCAGCGGCACCCGAGGTCATCGTGGTCGCGCCAGCTCCGTTCCATTACGCGGACCGGCGTCGGGTGTTCTATCGCGTGCGGCGGGACGACCGGCTAGAGAGCATCGCGGCCGCGTTCGGCGTGGAGCGAGGGGACCTGGTGCTCTGGAACGCGCTGGACGCCGAAGCGCGCCTCCAGTCCGACATGGTGCTGCAGGTCTTCGCGCCCAATGCGCGTTCGCTCGACGACGTGCGGCACGTCCGCGCGGAGGACGTCCGGCTGCTCGTGGTGGGCACACCCGAGTTCATCGACCACTTCGAGGGTCAGAAGGGCCGACAGCGGCTCGTCGTCACGGCTGAGGCCGGTGACACGTTGGCCAAGATCGGGGAGCGATTCGGGATGACCGTGGGCTCCATGGAGCGAGTCAACCGCCGGTCGCGGCGGGACCCCATCGAGCCCGGCGAGCCGATCGTCGTCTATGCCGCGCGACCCAGCACCGTCGAAGGCGGTCCGACGTCGGCCGCGCCGGGCAGCCCCCGGTCGCGCGCACCGGGCGGCCCGACGTCCGACGTGCCGGTCATGGGCTCCACGAGCGAGCCCCCCAAACTGCTGGCAGCATCACGGTTCGGTGGCGGGACAGCCGCGATCTCGCCCTGACGTCGGGCTCCTCCGCTTCCGAGAGGTCCGCCAGGTCGGGGCTGGCCTCGCGTGGGCGCGCTCGGTGGCGCACCGACGCGGCCGGAGCGCGGTGCGCGCCGCCCTACTTCCGCTCGACCGCGACCACCATGCGGATGGCAAGCTTCTCGCCGGGGTTCAGGATCACGGTTCCCGTGCCCTGCTCACCTCGGTCGGCGCGGTTGAAGCCGTCGTTCATGTTCGTCACCGGCTCGACGCAGAAGAACTCCTGCCCCTCGGGGACGAAGACCACGATGTGCTCGGTGGGGCCTTCGGCGGTGAGGCGCACCCGCAGGCTGCGGCTCGGCCAGTTCACGATTGCGTGGCGGTTCTTCCAGCCGGTGAAGCAGTGGTCGAGCACCACGTCACCGAGTGGGCGCTGTTTCGAGAAATCCCACTCGGCGGGGACCGCGACGCGTTCGGTCGGGATCCCATCGTTCAAGGCCATGAGCCAGACACCATCGATCGACGCCTGCAGCTCGGTATCCTTGGGTTTCGCGAAGAATGGGTGGAGGCCGAGCCCCGCGGGCATCGGCTCGCTGCCGGCGTTCTCGACCTCGAGGTCGATCGCGAGGCTGTCCTCGGTCAGCGTGAAGCGCTCGGTGGCTGCGTAGGCGGACGGGAAGTCTGGGCCCTGGTAGCGGAAACGGAGTCGCAGCGAGGCAGAGCTCTGGCTTACCACGGTCCAAGGCCCGCGATAGGCATGACCGTGCAGGGCATGGGGGTGATCGGGGAAATTCGGCTCGAGCTTGTATTCACGCCCTTGGAAACGCAACACGCTGTCCTTGATCCGGTTGGAGAACGGGACAAGCGGGTAGCAGGAGGTGTCGAGGGCGTTCTTCGTCGCCAGCGTTACGGGGTTCGCGGGGCGGAGCAGATCGAGGCCGCCGAGCCGAAACGAGGTCAAGGAGCCGCCGATTTCGGGGTGAACGGTGGCCGTCAGGTTTCCACTCTCGAGCGTGATCGCGGTCATGTCTCTTCCTTCCATCGGCCGTTCTCGCGGGGCTGCTGCACCGATCCCCAAGGCGGCGAGCCCGGGGCCGTGGTCGCCGGGGCTGGCAGCCAGGGCACCTCCCCGAGTACCAGCCCAGCCGCCGCCGGGGAAGGGCGAAGTGCGGCCAGCAGCCCCGCCGGGCCAGCGGTCGGGTGGAGCGCGTGGTGGTAGCCGGCGCCGCCGGGTGATGGCATGTAGCCGCTCTATGTCGACGCTCTCCGCCATCGTGCTCGCCGCCGGTCAGGGAAAGCGTATGGTGAGCGCTCTGCCGAAGGTCCTCCACCACGCTGCCGGCCGCCCGTTGGTCCACTATCCCGTGCGCGCCGCCTTCGAAGGAGGGGTGGACCGGGTCGTGGTGGTCGCCAGCCCCGAAACCCGCGAGCTCCTGGAGCGCGATCTCGTGGCGGCGTTCGGGCGGGACCGGATCGGCGTCGTCGTCCAGTCTCCGCCCCGCGGCACGGGTGACGCGGCTCGCGTGGGGCTCGAGGACGTGACGAGCGACCGAGTCCTGATCCTGTGCGGCGACACGCCGCTCCTTCAGGGCAGCGATCTTCTGCCGCTCGTCAGCGCGCTCGACCAGGACGCTACGCTTCGGATCGTCGTTTCGAGCGCGGCGCTCGACGATCCGACCGGGTACGGGCGCATCCTGCGGGACCAAGCCGGTCGGGTGATCGCGATCCGCGAGCACCGCGATCTCGAGCGCGACGACCAGCGCGCCATTCGGGAGGTGAACTCCGGTCACTACGCCGCCGAAGTGGCCTTCCTTCGCGCGGCCCTTGCCGAGATCCGCCCCGCCAACGCTCAAGGCGAGATCTACCTCACCGACGCGATCGAGATCGCAGCGAGCTCGATCGCCGCCGCGGCGGTGGTGGGCAGCGCGGACGGCCTGCTCGGGGTCAACGACCGCACGCAGCTGGTGGTCGCCGAAGAGCTCCTCTTCTCGCGTGTCGCGCGTCGACTCGCCGCCGCCGGGGTCACGGTGCGGGCGGGGGCGCGCATCGATGACACCGTCGCGGTCGGCCCGGAGACGACCATCGAAGGCGGCGCTCGTCTGCGCGGGACGACCCGCGTGGGACGCGACGTCACCATCGACGTTGGCGCGGTGCTCGACGATTGCATCGTCGGGGACGGCGCCGTGATCGGTGCGGGCGCGGTGGTCGCGGCGCGAACGATCGCGGCCGGCGAGCGCGTCCCCCCGCACGGTTCATGATCGGCGGGGTTGGCACCCCAGCCCAACTGCCGCGTGCCGGCGAGCTAGACCTCGATCCAGCGAGCTGCTGACCGTTTTCTGGGACTTTTTCTGAAAGTCCCGGTGTTTCTGGGGTTGTGAAACCTCAACC
>JAFGBI010000381.1 GCA_016933275.1 Polyangiaceae bacterium
CGGCTGCGCCTGGTCGCTCGGCTGCGCCTGGTCGCTCGGCTGCGCCTGGTCGCTCGGCTGCGCCTGGTCGCTCGGCTGCGCCTGGTCATCGTCGTCCTTGGGTTTGATGGACGGAGCGGGGTGGGTGATGGTGGCCGCATCGGTGTCGGTCGGGGTGGCCGCTGCCGGACCCGTGAGGGCTACCGCGGTGCCGGCCAGGGCTACCCGGGGGGTACCCATCACGGCGATCTTCTGCCAGTCGCGCCAGAGAACCAACCCGATCACCGGGATGGTGCCGGCGAAGTAGAGGATGGTTCCGTAGGTGAAATGGAGCTCGGTGTCGTGTTCAAGGGTGGACCAGTACTGCGCCGCACACATGGCGAGCAGGCTGCCCCAGATGGCGGCGTCATGAAGACCGATCGCCGGCGCGTCCCCTGCGCGCTTCCGTCGCCCGAGCTCGATCGCGAGGAGTGGTACGACATAGACGTAGTGGATGTAGTAGTTGGCCGGGTTGAACACGATCGGGATCAGCAGCGAGCCGAGGACCGCGGCCTGGTCCAGGGTTTTGCCCCGCGAAGCCAGGATGACCGCGGCGAAGTGCAGGGCGACGCCGGTGGCGAAGAGCGGCCAACGCGCGCGCAGGACGGCGGGCTGGAGCCCACTGGAGCCGGCGACCAGCGCCCGAAGGCTGATGTGGTTCACGTGCGGATCGCGGTCCAGCATTCGGACCTTTGCCAGCCACTCCTGCCAGGCGTCGAAGGAGAAGAGGATCGAGGAGAACAGAAAGCAGAAGACGACGCACCCGACAGCGCCCAACGCGGCGAGCAGGAGGGGCCGCTGAGAAACCATTAGCTCTGCTCTGCGCGGGAATCGCCCGTTCGCGCGGCGGAAGTCGGCTATGTACCAAGCTGCCGGGAAAGAAAGGGCGACGAGGGAGAGGGCGGGGAAGGCGCGGATCATCGCTGACAGGGCCAGTAGCGCCCCGCCGGCCATCCATCTTTTGGCCTTGAGCGCGCAGATGCCCAGGGCAATGTACGCCATCCAGTCGTGACGGAGAGTCGCGCCGCCCCAGTTCGAACCGAACATGTAGAAATCGTTCGCGCCCCAGACGGCGATGGCCACCAGCATCGTGCGCACCCCGAAGGTGCGCCATATCGCGAGGAACGCCGCCAGGAGGAGGAGTGGGTCGAGCAACCCCGCGATGGCCAGCGTCCAGTTGCTGGCGGTCGTGTTCATGAAGATCAGGTGCGCGACCGCCAGCCACAACGGGGTCGCATTCCCCCCGTGGTCGCGCATGCTTCCGAGGTAGTCGCGCTCTCCCATCGTCTCCCGGAAGTAGCGCATGTCGGTCTTGAATGCTTCCCACCGCTCCGTCGAGAACCGCTGTGGGAACGCCTTGATCTCCTCCTTGACGTCGCTCACCCGCTCCATGCGGTGGTTCTTGAGATTGCGGAGCTCCGTATTGACCACCCGGGGCGAGTCGACGGAAAGGCCGGGGACATCGTCGATCATCGCAGCAACGCTGCCGCGATAGAGCCCATCGAAGCGCAGCTCCGGAAAGTACTTGGCTACCGGGTAGTACACCCGCATGTCGAAGTTGTGCACGAAGAGCGGCTTGCCGGCCTTCTGGTCGTGAAACTGCGGATGGTAGAGGTTGAAGAAGGCCGAGAACGCGCAGAAGGCCGCGACGGCGAGCACGATCAACGTGACGGGGCGGTGCGCGGGATACTGGCGAGCGAGCGTGACCTCCCGCAGCACCGCCAGGCCTGCGAGCCCCGCTGCCAGACCCCGCACGAGCGCCACCTCACGTCCGTCCACCGGCCAGGTTCGAATCAGCTCCGCCACCAGGCTATACCCGGCGAGGAGGGGTAGTACGCTCGACGCGAGCACCCAGAGGATCGGTGCCCGACGCCACACCAAGAACAGCCAGGCGCCGAGCGCCAATGCCAGCAGCACCATGTCGCTGCGCATGGACTCCCCTTCCGGGAGCCCTCGCCGCTGGACGATTCGTGGTGGGAACACCGCCGGTCGCTCGGCATAGAGCGCGACCTCACTCAGGGAGAAAGATCGATCGCCGCTCTTCGGACGGACTCGGACATACCTCGCCTGCGCTTGGACGTTGTCCGCCGAGCGTGCTTGCAGGCCTGGGCCCGGCACGGGGGGTGCGGTCCAGAACGGCGAGAAGACCTTGCCATCGAGCGAGCCCTCGAAGAGATAGCTGTCGTTGTTGTCCCCATGCAGGTAGGTCGCTACGATGTCCGTTGGCGCTCCGAGGTCGAACTCCGCGAAGGATCCCGGGCCGCGGAACACGGCGGCGAGCGGGCAGTCCCAGGCATCTCCATCGACTCCCCGTACCCCATCCGCGAGAACCTGGGGACGCTGGACCCCCTCCGCTCGGGTGGGTTGGCGTCCGGCAAGCAGGTTCTTCGGTTCCCCGAAAAGTCCCAAGGTGCACCCGGCGACGGCCGCGACGACGAGCACCCCCAGGTATAGCCAGCGCCAGCGAAGGCCTTTTCCTCGGAAGCGTGGCAACAGGTCTCGGTTGAGGTGCGGTTTCGAAGCGCGGGATCTCGGTGCCATGTCGTCGGGGGCTCGCCGGGCACGCCGCGTGCCAGGTGGCTCGGGTCTACCCCTAGGCTGTCGGAATTGACAGGGACATCGTGGCCGTGGCGGCGACAACGGCCCCGGAGCGGCGACCGAACCTCGGCCTCGCATCCTGGTCGACCCCACTCCGGGAGTCGAGGTAGGATCCCCTGCGGCCTGGCCGGCACGGAAGGGTAGCGCCGGCGGTGCCCGTGGAGGATCCGATGCCCACGGTCGACAGCGACCACCATGCGATTGAGATGCGCGTCGTCGTGCTCGGCGGAGCCAGTACCGCGCTGCTGGCGCAGCTTCCGCTCCGGGAGGGTTCGCTCACGCTCGGTTCGCTTCAAGGTTGGCGTCCCACCATGGTCTTCCGAGGTTACGGGGTCGATCCATGGGCTTCGGATGGGGCAGAGGGTCGCGATCTCGAGACGTTCCTTCCCTATGCCGACGGGCTCATCCTGACCGACGGATTGGCTGGCGGTGCGCACTACTCGAGCACGGCGGTGGAGCGACTGTGGCGTAGCTTGGGTCCCAACCAGCGAGGGATCCCGACCGCAGTGTTCGGTTTTCACGCCCTCGCGGAGGAATGGCAGACGCTCAGCGGGGTCGAACCCGTCGCCATCGTCGATCCGAGGCCGGAGGCCGCGCTGAGTGTGGTGAAGGCGGTCGCCGGCGCGCTCCTCCGGTCCCGGCTACGGAGCATCCCGCCCCCTCCGCCCCCGGTCAGTGTGTGAAACTGAGCCGGGATTCGGCGGAGCGGCGGCGCCCACGATCGGTCAGCGCTCGCCGCCACCGACGACGCGCCAAGGTCGGCGCACATCGCTCGTGAAGCGCTCGGCAGCCGCGAGTGCCATTCGGACTCGGCTCCGGGGATCCTTTGCGTTCCTCGACGCGAAGAGCGCCCCGAGCGCGACCTGGTCCCCGGAGCCTACGGCGTGGAACCCCGCGCGCTCCACCCCGACCTGATAGTCGCTCTCCACCGTGAAGAGCCGCCCGCGAACGCCGACCAGGAACGCGCCGCACGACTCGACGCCGGACGTCGAGTTCGCGATCCCTGCTTCCTTGAACGCTGCGCGCGCGGTGTTGACGAAGGCCGTCGCCATGAATCGTTCGAGGCCTCGCGAGGGAGGATCCGGCGGCACGAACGAGTAGCGCAGCACGTCACCCATTCGGAAAGACGTGGTGAAACCCATGACATAGGGCCCGACGCGGAACGCCTTCGGGTCGGACCGGATCCGTAGGCGTTCGCGGCTGACCGCCGCGCTGTCTGCTCCGATGTATACCAAGCCGCCGTGTTCCAGACCGACTACGCAGGTCACGCCTCAGTGATTGCCAGAGCCTCAACCTTCCTGCAATGGGAACGCGGTGAATTTGGCCGGGGCGCGATCGCGGGCGGTACGATCCCGCCCTCTGAGGTTGCCCATGCGATACCGCCGCGTTTTCTCGTGCTGCCGTCCCTCACGCCACACCCTCAGCATCCCGTGCCAAGTGGTGCGGGAGCGAGATTTTCGCCTGGTCGCTGACCAGATCTCCAACCTCAGCGCGACCGGGATGCTGGTGACTCCAGCAGATCCGGTCCTCACGGGAGAACGCCTCATCGTGTCGTTCCGGGCCCCTCGCTGCGACGTTTGGATCGACGCCGAGGTGACGGTGGCTCGCGTGGTGCACGGGCGCCGTCCAGGCGAGTACGCGAGAGCCCTCGGGCTGCGGTTCGAGGGGCTCGACCCCTGGTCCCGCTTCGTCATCACGACCAGCCTGCGCGCCCTGCCGCCGATCCCGCCGGGTTCCACGCGTCTCCGTGTCGCCCCCACCCCCACTGTCACCGAGCTCGCTCGGCTGTCCGGCGGCGAGGCCCAGCCCCTCTGCAACTGATCCCGATCCTTTGCCACCGCCGCCACCTACATTGCCATGGCAACGTCGGACCCGCGGCGACGCGGGTCCCGGGAGCGCAGGAACAACCCCCACTCTCTCCCCAACGCGCCCAGGCCCGCCTTGGGTCCCGGAGCGCGGGACCCCGCCAGCGGAGCGGATGTCGGCCGGTCGTTTCAGGTCAGGACTCCGTGAACGGATACCCGGACCTCTCGCACCCGGGTAGGTGGCTGCGAACGTGGCTCGCGCGTAGCGGACCGCCGCCCGGCGGTCACGGGGCGCGGTCACCCGCGTGCGAACGGCCGGGCGTCACCAGCGGCGATGCTCGGGCCCGCTCGGTGGCTTCGTCCTCGGAAAACAGCGCGCGGGTCGCGTTGCCGCGCGGAGAGCGGGCAGACAGGAGGGTCCCGAGTGCGTCCAAGTGTGGCACAGATGTGCCACTGATGCGTGTCACCCAGGGGGGGGATCCTCGAGAATTTGGGTCTAGGGGGGTGCTCCATCCCTGGCATCGATCCTGCAGTCACCCCCGCGGACTGCACGAGAGCGAGGCCCGCCGGATGGGCTTGCCAGTGCAACTGGCTACCAGGTGAACCCATGATGGAGCAGCAATCTTTCCAGTCGAGCCGCATGACCGCCGGGGACGTGTCCCGGGCCGTTCGCGTGGACCTCAAGACCGTACACAACTGGGTCCAACGCGGTCTACTGCGGGGGTCGCGGACCCGCGGTGGCCACCTCCGGTTCCTGCGAACCGAGGTCGTCCGGTTCCTGCGGACTCGGGGGCGTCCCGTGCCCGCCGAGGTGGTCGTGCGCCAGCCACGGGTCGTCACCGTGGCGCTCCCCCTCGACCAGGCTCCAGCGATCCGTGCCGAGCGCGAGGCCAGCATCTTCGAAGCGCTGCTCGGGTTCGGGACCTCATCCTTCGACGTGATCGTCGTGGGGCTCGATCGGATCGAAACCGAGCGCGTCCGGGAGCTCGCCGTCGCGCTGGTCCGACAGCCGGTGACCCAGGGCATGGCGGTCGTGGGTGTGAGCGCAGATCCCGTCCGACGTCGCGAGTTCCTCGCGGGCGGGGCGGATCTGGTCCTCGCCGGTCCAGGGGCGATCCCAGGTGCCATTGCCTTTGTCTGCGGTGAAGGCGAGCCCGCAGAGGAAGCGGACAGACCGGCCGTCGCGGTGCGGACGGAGCGCGCGAGCGGCCTGTTCCCTCGCGTGGAGGTCCCCTTGGCGCAGGTCGCGGAGATCCGCTGACCGGAAGCGCCAGCTGTGCGGGCGTCGGGAAGACTGTCCCGCGAACCGGGGAATGGAGCCCCGATGCCGAGACCAGACCTCGGCGAAGGCATCCCAGAAGCCGCCCCCTCGCCCGGCGTTGGGGGAGTCCTTCGTTGGCAGGGCGAGGTCCTCGCCGTCGATTCTGGGGGCGCTGGCCCGCTACCGGCGACCCGCCGCCTCGAGCGCGGCGGCGAATTGGTCCCGCAGGATCTCGAAAAGGACGCCGTCGTCTTCCCGGTACTCGAACAGCGCGAAACCAAGGCTGTGTTCCTCATGCTCCAGGGGCATGACGGCGTACACTGTGCCACGGTCCCGAGGCAGGATCCCAGTGGGCACGAGGTCCGTGCTCTTGAAGCCGGCGTCGGAGTCGGTCCGCTCGATCGTCAGCTGGCGGTCGAACCCAACGACCAATTTCGCCTCGGTTCGGTCCGCGCTCCAGACGGCGAGGTAGCAGCTTGGGATATCGAGGGAACGCAGGTGTTCGACGAGTGTAGAACCAAGTTGTTCCGGATCGATCGACGTCATCAAGGTGTTCCCGGTACGCACCGCCGTGCGGAGCAGCTGAGCCAGCGCGTCCCGCTTCTGCGCGTCTTCGCGCCCCACCACGCTGCCGGACAGGATGACCGCATCGTAGAACGCATTCTCCGCCGTAGCCCGGAGCCTGAGGTTGTCTCCGACGCACTCGAGCACATGGTGACGGAGGGTGGCGAGCACCCGCTGCCAGGTGCTGACATCACCTCCGCCGAGAAACACCCTGCGAGAGAGTCGCTCGTTGGCCGTAAGGAAGGGGGTGCCGACGGCGCCGCGCAGCTCCTCCTGAATGCTGCTGAACAGCTCGCGTTCCCAGTCGTAGCCAATGTTGCCGAGCTCCCCCTGGGCGGTTCGCGTCATGTCCGCCAGGACGAGCTCGCGGCGCGCGCTGAGCGCAGTCTCGGGATCCGGGAACTTGTGCGATGCGCTGGCCGGGCGTCGGGTGAAGGGGCTCTCCACGACGCAGCCACAGGAGCGGCGTTTCAGGGGGTGGCAGGTGATGGCCTGGGCTGCCGCGGAATCCCCCTCGTCGAGTTGCTGCAGGACCTGGAGCACGGCTCGCTTGCCCAGCTCACGAATTGGCTGCCGAACGGTGGTCAGTGGAACCGCTGCGTGACGGGCATCCTCGATGTCATCGAATCCCACGACGGAGATGTCGCCTGGCACCGAGAGGTCCCGCTCCTCGAGCGCTGCGATCGCGCCGAGCGCCATGTAGTCGTTGCCCGCCACGATGGCATCGAATCGCACCTTGCGTTCGTCGTGGAGGATGCGCACCGCCTCGCGCCCGCTGGATTCGGTGAAATCGCCGTCCACGATCAGCTCGGCGCGGGTCTCGACGCCGAACTCGTCCAGGGTCCGTCGAAACGCCTCGAAGCGCTCCTGCCCATCCGCGCCCGGACCCCTGATGCAGGCGATTTCCTTCTTTCGGTGGTCAGCCAACAGGTGGGTGACCAGCGCCCCCGCGCCTGGCGAATCGTTGGTCACGATGCTCGACACCCCGGGCACCGCGAGCCCGATCGAACAGACGGGCATCTCGGCGAAACGACTGCAGAAGGAGTAGAAGCCATCGAGCCCGACTCGTCGCCAGAGGGTGGCGCTCGTCAAGATCAGAGCGTCGACGTTCGCCTTGCCGATGAGGTCATAGTGGTTCGATGGCAGCGTACCTCCGACGAACACCAGCACGTTCGCATCGTGCTCGCGGGCGGTGCGAGCGATGGAACCGAAGATCATTCGTTGGTAGCCGTCAACCAGGTTGTCAACGACCACTCCGATGGTTCGGCGCTGGCGGTCGAGGGAGGTCGAGCGAGGGGAGTGCGTCCACGGAACGAGCTTCATGGCAGGGTCCCCAGTTTGCTCGGTTTGACGCCAAACTGCAAAGGGGCTCTTGCCCCTGCGCTTCCTGGGGTTCTCCGGGGATACGCCCCGTCTCGGGGCAGGGACCGAGCACGGCGGATGGTGTCCCGAGAGTCTGGGAAGGGGTGGTCCACGAGCAGATTGTCCGGTCGCGGCTCGATCCACGTTCGCGATCGATCTGGTCCGATCCCGGGACGGCTCTCCGAGCGCAGATGGATCCGCCTGGTCCAGGGATCTGGGGGGCACTCCCCATGAGTTCGCTGAATCGCCGGGGTGCGGGCGGTCGGGCCTTGAGGAGCCGCGGTCGGCGCGGTATGTGTCCGCCCGCTTTCCAACTGGGAGCCATTCGAGTGCGTGCGTACTTCTTCGATGCCGCAGGGAACCACGTCGTGCTCGGGATGCTCCAGAGCGCCGGCATCACCCCAGAAGAGGCGTTCGGCATCCTCCGTGGCTCGGAGCGGACCCCTCTCGTGGAGCACCCTTCGGACAGCTACTGCGTCCTTTGTCGCGAGCACCGGACGCTGCGGGCCCGCTTCTGGAACCCCGATGGCTCGTTCCAGGATCTCTGTGGGGACGCGCTCCGATGCGTCCCGCAGATCATGGCCGATCTGGGTGAACCGCCCGAGCGCGTGCTGGTGAACACGCGAATCGGACCGGTGGCGACGCTTCACCTCGGTTCCGGCATGGGCGGGGTCGAGATCCCGACGAAGGGGATCTCCATCGAGGCGCCGAATGCCCACGAGGTAGTCGTCAACGTCGGCACGCCCCATCGCGTCCGCTTCCTCTCCGATCTTGACGACACTTCGGTGGCGAGCCTGAGAGCGGATTGGGTCCGTGCGAACCTCCCCGAGGCCGCGACCTTCGTGAAGGTCGAGGGGGCTGCTCTTCGCATCCGGAGCTTCGAGCGTGGCGTGAGGCGGGAGATCGGATCGAGTGGGAATGCGGCGATCGCAGCCTGCTTCGCGTACGCACATCGCATGCCGGACGATGCGCGGGAGCTGCGCGAGGTGAGCTTCGGCGGCGGCCGCCGTCTGCGCGTTCGCTTCGATCGCGACGCCGGCACGGTCATTCTCTACGGCGCCTGTCGGCTCGAGTTCGGGTGCGACCTGGTCACCGATGGCGAGCGGCTCGCGTGCTGCTCGCCATGAGCCGATGTTTCCCGCGGCGCCAACGGGGGAGGACTCGCTCGGGGGTCCGTGAGCGCGTCCCTTGGTGAGAACCTTTCCTCGAAGCTCGGCGCCAGCCACGGGTTGGAGCGTCCTCTCCACGTGAGGGAACGGCGCTTCCCCGGCCGCCTGAAGCCCCCACCGGGTACGAGCTCCGTCCCGTACGCCCGAAGCAAGCGCCAAGCCAAAGCCGCTCTCCTCCACGCCGAGGCGTTTCAGGCTCGAAGAACGGCCCGCGCCCTTGGCCAAGGCAAGCGTCCACCTGGCCGAGGGAAGGGAGATCGGGCGAAGGCGTGGAGCGTGAGAAGGGAGAAAAATCGGAGGAGCACCGAAGGCGAAAGGGGAGCCACCCCCCTAACCCGAAGCACGCCGACCCGAAGCACGCCGACCCGAAGCACGCCGACCCGAAGCACGCCGACCCGAAGCAC
>JAFGBI010000382.1 GCA_016933275.1 Polyangiaceae bacterium
CCGAGCCTCCCTGCTCGCCGCGTTCGGTCCTTCGGGCCTTCGCGACGAGCTCATCGACGGCTGGGTCGCGGCGGGCCTCGTCTTCCAAGGCACAGTGACCCTCGACCCCCTCCGCCCGGAATCCACGCCGTACCTCGCGCTCACGCGCCATGGTGCACGCGCTCTCTCGACCGCGACGGGCGCAAGCGCCGAGGGGCTCTCGGCGGGCCTCCTCAAGCGGCCGAGCCAGAAACGGGGGCACGACGTGTGCGTCGGGGAAGTGGCCCTGAGCGTCCTCACGCTCGCGGCCGAGGGCGACATCAAGCTCATCGGCCTCGAGACCGACGACAAGCGCCTCGGCGTGAGCACGCTGCTCGCCGAGCCCGGCGAGTCGCCCGAGCGCATCACGCTCCGGCCCGACGGGCTCGTCGTCGCCGAAGGTCCCTTCGGCAGGACGGCGCTCGTCCTCGAAGTCGACCGCGGCACCATCTCGCTCGAGACCATGGGCCGCCGCTACGCGGGCTACATGGCCTGGTATCGCCAGGGCGGGCCCGAGACCGACTTCGGCATCAAGGCCCTGCGCGTCGTCACAGTCGTGCCAACCGAGGCACGGCTCAAGGCCCTCCACGATGCAGCCCTCAAAGCGAGCCGGGGCAAGCCGAGCGGCTTCCTGCTCTTCGCCCTCCAGGATGACCTCGCGGTCTGCGTCGCCGAGCGCATGCTCGAGTCCGTGGCTCGTCCGCTCGGCGCTGCTCCGGGGTTCCTCGTGCCGCTGCTACCGCGCCGCCCCGCCAGAGCTGAAGCCGCGGGTTGAGCCAACGCTTCGACAATCGCGCCTTCCCGCCGTCGCGGTCCACCATGACCCCGATCGCACCGGACCACGCCGGACTCACGCCCGTGGCCTGGTGGCGGCGCCCTCCGTGGCTCCGGGCGGAGACCCTAGCCGCGCGGGAAGGCGACCCCCGGATTTTCGTATGATGCACCCAAGCCTCGCGACACGGACCCATTTGCTCGCCACCGGCCGCACCGGCATGGGCAAGAGCACGCTGCTCGGGGCCCTGTGTCGTGACCTCATCGAGCGGGGCGAGGGACTTCTCCTCGTCGATCCGCACGGCGACCTCGCCGATGACGTGCGGGCGGCTCTGCCGCGCCGGCGCAGAAACGATCTGCTCTGGTTCAACGCGGCCGAGCCCGCCTCCTGCCGGGGCATCAACCCGCTCCGCCGCGTGACTCCCGAGCGCCGCGCCGTCGTCGTCTCGAACCTCCTCGCCACACTTCGAAAGCTCTACAGCGAGAACTGGGGTCCGAGGACTGAACATGTCCTGCGCCATGCCCTCCTCGCTATTGCCGAAGTACGAAGCGCGACGCTCATCGACGCGCAGCGGATGCTCGTCGACGCCGAGCACCGGCGCTGGGTTCTCAAGCAGACCCAGGACGAGCACGTGCGCCTGTTCTGGGCCAAGGAGTTCGCTGGCTACGGCAAGGACTTCGGAGCGCAGGTGACCGCGCCGATTCTGAACAAGCTCGGCGCCATCCTCGCAAGCCCCGTAGTCCGCGAAATCGTGACCCGACATCGTCCCGCGCTCGACGCCCGGCAGGCTATGGACCGTCAGCGCATCGTGCTCGCCGCGCTCTCGAAGGGGCGCATCGGCGAGGACGCGGCGCTCCTCCTCGGTGGCCTTCTCATCGGAGCGTTCCAGCACGCGGCGATGGGCCGCGCGGACGTGACGCCCGAGGCGAGGACGCCGTTCACCATGATGGTCGACGAAATCGGGAGCTTCGTCACGGGCCCCTTTCTCGAGCTCCTGGCCGAGGCAAGGAAGTACGGTGTGCGCCTGGTCATGGCGACGCAGTCGCTTGCGGCGATGGACGAGCAGGTGCGCCGCGCGATGCTCACGAACATCGGCACCCTGGTCGCCTTCCGTGCCGGAGCCGATGACGTCGAGCTCCTGCTCAAGGAGTTCGCGGGGAGGTTCCGCCCGGACATTCTCATGGGCCTCGACGTCGGCGAGTGCGTGGTGAAGAGCGGCGGAGAGCCGGCGAGGATCGTGCGGGTGAACGCGCCCTGAACCGAGACCAGCAGGTCCTGCCCCGTCGAGCCGATCGGGTTCGTGCCCTCCCACTGGAGAGCGCCGGCCCGGTCAGTTCGACCAGAAACGGTAGGACCACATGCACCTTCTCAATCTCAGAGATCAGATGGCGCGCGTCGAGCCGGGCAACCATCTCGCCCGGACCGACAGCGCCGAACTCACCCGGGCCCTCCAAGCGCTCGTTGGACCGAAGAACGCCGCCGTCGCGCTTTCGCGTGCCGGTTGGCGAGGCCTCGGGCGCTTCTCGGCTCCAGAACTCGTCGCCGTGTGCGGATTCGGCGAAAGAACCGCCACTCGCATCGTTGCCGCCCGCGACTTCGCGCGGGCGCTCAACGCCCCCGTTCCTCTCGCGGCCCACGCGCCCGCTGTTCTCGGCTTCGTGCCGCCGGACATCACGACGCTCGAGACCGAAGTCATGCTCGGCTTCGCGCTCACGCCAGGCCTTCGCGTGATGGCTTCGCTCCTGCTCGCCAAGGGCGGTGTGGCGGGGCTCTCGGTCACGCCGCGTGACATCTTCACGCCGCTCGTGCGCCTTACGGCGGTGGGTCGCCAGGCCGAAATAGCGCATAAGCATGCGTTATGTAAACTAATTGCATCTCACTGGACGAACGTTCCACGC
>JAFGBI010000383.1 GCA_016933275.1 Polyangiaceae bacterium
GTTCGCTGGCGCCCAGCTCCCGCCGTCCGCCTGGCTCGCCACGAACGCTCGGAATCGCCTCACCGTTACCTCGTACTTGTCGAGCAGACAACTATCCACCGTCACGCTATGCTCGGGCAACTCGTTAGTGGCCCCGCCTGAATACTCATCGCAACCGCTCTCGCTCCGTCCCATCGCGAACTCGCACCCCGGCACGACCAGCGTCGTGCAGCAGCTCTCGCCGCCACACGCAGTATCCCCCTCCGGACACGAACGCCCTTTCCGTCCTTCCTCTGGCTCCGCGTTCTCTTCCGGGCAGCCGGTGATGCTCCCGCTGCACCCGTTCCAGCCCCCCGTGCCCGTGCCCCCCGTCAGCTCGCCCCCGCTCCCCGCACCGCCAGCCCCTTCGCCACCCGCACCCGCGCCGGCCGCGCCCGCACCGCCGCTCGGTGCGCCACCGCTCGGCGCGCCACCGCTCTCTCCTGCCCCCTCGCCGCCCGCAGCCGTGCCACCCGAAGCGGCTCCGCCCGACGGAGTGGCCCCGGTCGCACCCTGTCCGGCAACGCCGCCTGCTCCGCCGCGACCCGCTGCGCCGCCGCCGCCGCCCACCGGCGCCCCACCGGTGTCCGAGCCGCCCGCGCTCTCGCCGCCAAGGCCGGAACCGCCGGTGCCGCCGGCGCCACCCCCCGGGGCTCCCGCCGCCGCCTCGCCGCCACCCCCCGCCACCGCGTCGCGGCCACCGTTGCCAGCAAAGCTGCCGCTGCCGCCACCATTGCCGCTGCCGCCACCATTGCCGCTGCCGCTGCCGAGCTCACTGCCGCTGCTCCCGCCGACGCCGCTCCTGCCCTCGTTGCCGCCCCCGTCCCCCGCGACGCCCCCACTCTCCCCTGCCGCCTCCCCCGCCGTTCCGCCCTCGGTCCCGGACTCCCGCCGCTCGAGCTTCGGCAGCACCAAGCACGCGGAAACGAGGCTCGCCGCCAACAGCGGCGATGCGAGCCGCAGGAGCGCACGCGCTGCCGAGACTCCTGCCCCTTGCATCAGAACC
Organism: Polyangiaceae bacterium; assembly: GCA_016933275.1. Taxonomy (GTDB): domain Bacteria; phylum Myxococcota_A; class Polyangia; order Polyangiales; family Polyangiaceae; genus JAFGBI01. The sequence goes on from JAFGBI010000383.1 coordinate 1,025, forward strand.
GCCCCTCGAGCTCGAACGTGCCGCAGCCGAGCCGCGCCGCAACCCCGCCACGCTCGCGCTTGGGCTCCATGAGGAGGAGCGTCACCCCGGCGCCGGCCCCCACCAGGCCCACCACGAAGCCCGTGATGTTCGCCGCACGCGCGCGCTTGTAGGCCGCGAACGCGTCCGAGTCACCCACTTCGCACTCCCGGGCTCCACTCTCGGTGCAAGCGTAGTGGTCGTCGAGGTACTGCCATTTGGCGTTCCCGACGGCTCGCGACACCACGTACGTCACCACGCCCGCGGCACTGACGGCGAAGGCGCCGTACGCGGCTAGGCGCTGGGGGCGGCGGTGGGAGTCGCGAGAGGAAGCTACATCGGGAACGGGCTCGGGAACGGGCTCGGGAACGGGCTCGGGAACGGGCTCGACAGCGGGGGCGGTCAGGGTGATGGTCCAGCGTTCGCCGGGCTTCACCGAGAGGCTCTTGCCGTCGGTCGTCGCTCCTCCAAGCTTCGCCTCGACCTCGAAGGACTCCGCTCCGCGACGGGCGGTGAGCGCGTGCGGGCCGGGGTTCACGCGCAGGGCGGGCCAGGAATCCGCGGGGACGGCGAGGCCGTCCAGGGTGACCTCGACGGGGGCGTCGCCCGCCGCGGGGCTGCCCGCGAGCTCGATGACCAGAGTGGGGACCCGCGGCAGGAGCGCCGCTAGCTCGGGCCGCGCCGCGTCCTGGGCAGCCTTCTGGACCGCTTGCTTCTCGGCGGGCAGCGCCGAAAGCTCGTAGGCGAGGAGCGCTTGGTAGATCTCGGCGGCGTCCGCGAGCTGGTCGAGCTTCTCGAGGGCCCGGGCGTACCAGAGGCCCATGGTCGGCAATCGCTTGGTCCGATACGCGGTCCCGAGCTCCTGGGCAGCGATCCGGTAGTTGCCGCGCTCGTACGCGTAGCGGCCAGTGTCCGCGGCGACCTTGGCATCCACGGCTGGCTCCGCACCGGGATCCGCTTGCGCCGCGACCGGCTCGGCCAAGGCAACGACGAGGGCGAAGAGCCCCCAACCGAAGAGACTCCGTGACTTCATGGCGATCAATCCCACTCATATCGGGTGGCAACGGGTGGCGGCGAGGCTGGCGGAGTACTGCGCATGGCCGGGGGAAGCGGCCCACGCGTCCCTGGCGCGACGCGTGACGGGGCTGGCGCGACGGTTACCGGCGTGACGCGCCGGATCGAGCCCGAAGCGCTTGGCGCGAAGCCCGGCGCGGGCTCGGCCGCAGGCGCGGAAGCGGGCGGCTTCGCGGAGCTCGCGACCGCGACGCTCGGGCGCGGGGGCGGGCGCAGGGCCGCGACGATGGCGGAGTTGGACGACGATGCGTCGGTGACCGGCTCGGTGAACACGGCCACCGACGCTGTCGGCGCTGCAGAGCCGGGAGCACCGCCGCGGAGGAGGAGTACCACGGCCACCAGGATTCCGACCACCGCGAGCCCGCCGAGCGCGACCCCCGCGACGGCGAGCAGGGTCCCGAGCCCGGCCCAGGGTTTCTCGGGCCGGCCCGACACGGCGCGGGAGGAGGAGGCGCCGAAGAGCGAGTCCGGCCCGCTCGGTGCGCCCGGCTGGGTGAGCGCCGGCGCGGCCCCGCTGCGCTCGGAGGCGTCGGAGCCGGGAGTGAAGGGGGCCGGCACCAGGGGCACCGGCGTCGCAGGAACGGGGCCCATTGGGGCAGGCGGCGCGTGGACCGGCACGACGTGGGCTCGTGCGAGGTCGGGCGGCGCGAGGCCGGGCGGCGCGAGGAACGGGGGCGGGACCTCGACGGGCGGGGCCGACGGGCGCACGGCGACGCCGCTCGCCGAGCCCTGCGCGAGCGTCACCAGCTCGCGCGCCGCCTCGCGGATGCTCTGGAATCGCGCGTTCGGATCCCGCGCCACCGCGCGGAGGAACCATTCATCGAACGCGCGCGGCCCCGCCACCAACGCGGAGGGGACCGGGATCGGTTCGGTGCACACCGCGACCGCGAGCGCGCCCACGCAGTCCCCATCGAACGGCGTGCGACCGGTGACGCACTGGAACGCGATCACCCCGAATGCCCAGATGTCCGTGCGGTGGTCGATGTTCCGCCGCCCCATGGCCTGCTCGGGGCTCATGTAATACGGCGTGCCGAGCATCGAGCCCGATTGCGTCTTGGGATCGTTCGGGCCCGTACCGATGCCGTCCACGCGTTTGGCAATCCCGAAGTCGAGCACCTTGACGATCTCGTGCTCCTCGTCGGGTTCGACGTAGATATTGCCGGGCTTCAGATCGCGGTGCACGATCCCCGCGTCGTGCGCCTTGCCGACCCCGCGCGCCACTTGCTGGAGGATCGCGGCGGTGTCCCCGAGGGAGAGCCGGCCGCACCGCTTGAGCCGCTCGCTCAGGACCTCTCCGCCGCGCAAGAGCTCCATCACGATGTACGGCGTGCCCTGGTCCACGCCAAAATCGTAGATCTGCACGAGGTGCGGGCTCCGAAGCAGGGTCGCGGCCTCGGCCTCGCGCCAGAACCGCGCGAGCCCCTCGGGGTTGGTCGCCACCTCGGGGAGCATCAGCTTGATCGCCACGGACATGGA
>JAFGBI010000384.1 GCA_016933275.1 Polyangiaceae bacterium
AATGGCTACCATTTTCCATCCCTACATTGAATATACCCAAACGATGTCGTCAACTCTACCGATCAGCGATGCCAAAAGCCGTTGTGCATCTTTGGAATTGCAGGGAGGCCCCGATATTCCGAGGGACCCCGTCCCTGGTTCACCGAGCGTCAGTCGAACAACATTTCCCAAACGCTGGTTGGATACTTTAATAATTTCTAGTTCAGCTATGAACGGAGTAACAGTCTGGTTCGATATGAGTATGCAAGTCCCCACTAATTTCGCAGTTGCCGGACCAGTCTTGGTTGCCTGGGCAACAAAGATACCGTCGAGACTCTCCTTTTCCCATTCTGGAAATTTTGGATACAAAACCCTCGGTAGACCAGCGCGGGGGCGCTCGCGAAGAGCTGGTGGTGGCTAAGGCGTTCAATTGCACTGGCCCAAGGGGCTCCGAGCAAGGCGCGAGAGTCATCGGACGAGCATCAAGAAGGCAGTTTCCTCCATGAAGATCCGAATCGACGTCGAGATTCCGGCGTGGACCAAGTGGCTTGTCAGCGGCATCGCCATCGGCGTGGTGCTCGGGGCGGGAGCGGCGACCGTCTACGCGGATTCGGTGTCCGTGAAGACCGATTGGCAGAACGGCGACGTGCTCACCGCGGACGACCTCAACGAGAACTTCCAACGGCTGGAGGACGAGCTGAGCCGCCTCAAGCATCCGGACTGCCCCGAGGACTACGTTCGGGACACGACCGTCGACGATAGGGTGCTCTGCAAGAAGGGCCTGGACGAAGTGGTGAAGGTGGGCACGGGTGGGTCGGTCTTCTGGGTCGACCGCTATGAGGCCACCATCTGGGCGAACACGACTGCCACAGGAACCCAGTACGGTCTTTCGAGCACGACCGAGTACCCGTCCACATTCCCCGAGAATGGCGAGTACACTGAGCCGCTCTATGCCCTGAGTGTGGCGGGCGAGAAGCCATCGGCGTACATGACGTGGTTTCAGGCCGTGGCTGCGTGCGAAGCGAGCGGCAAGCGTCTGCCGACCGCGCAGGAGTGGCTCCGGGCCGCACGCGGCACGGCTGACCCGCTCAGCGACTCATCGGGTGCAGACGGATCCTGCGTAACCAGCGGAACCAGTCTGCGAAACACCGGAGGAGGAACGGCCTGCGTGAGCAGCTGGGGGGCCGAGGACATGATCGGAAATGTCTGGGAATGGACCGCAGACTGGTACGCGGGGGTCGCGGACAACGCCGTGGGTCACACCTGGACGCGTGACACGTTCCGGGAGGATGGAACGTGGAACATCGCGTCATCGGCGAGCGACGGGGACGTTATGCAGTCCGGACTGCCCGCCGCGGCGGCGCGCGGCGGCGCGCTCAACCGGGCCGGGGCCGGACGCTTCGCTCTGAACCTGAACGGAGCTCCTTCGAGCCACGCCGGGGACTCCGGACTGCGCTGTGTTCTCGCGCAGTGAGGTCAGAACGGAGTCAGCGCGGCGCAGGTTTCCAGCGGGGTTGCGGGAGCCGCAGCGTCGTTGCCCGGTTGAGATCGTGGTTGCGGCTCTTGTGTCAAAAATCCCCGCGGGCCGGGGCGGTTGGACGACCCACCCTCGGCGTGATGGACACTCCATCGAACGGCGTTCAACAACCGGTCAGCGAATGGAAAGACAGGTGGATTGACTGGGATATGGAAACAGTGCGGCATTGCCACGCTGAGCACTTCGACCAGTGGTGGGTCGAGCGCGCAGCGCGGAGGGGGATTGCTGGCATCTGGGAACCCGTGCCGCCAGCTGGTCGAGTCTTACCCGATCGATTCGGCATTCGAGTGATGGTGGTGCCATCACCGCCCCCCACGGAGCACCACAGGTCATAGCCCCCGGCTCTCCGTCGGCGCGATCCAGGCGGCGAGCAGGACCAGGAAATAGGCGAGCCCGCCCACGACGATCGTGCGCGAGCGCCCGAGCTCCGCGGGTGCCCTCAGGACTGCCATCAGGATGCCGAGCTTCGAGAGACCGCTGCCCCGCGCCTGGACGTGGTATCCTTCGCTCCAGGATGAAGTCGGCGACGGGGTTTCGGCGGTTGCTGGTCGCGATGCTGGCGCTCTCCTCCGGATGTGGAGGAAATAGCGACTCCGATCCCACCAGCAGTGGAAAGCCAACCGGCGGGGATGCGGGCAGCTGGGGCGCGGGCGGCGCCCCCACCGGCGGCACCGTCACCGGTGGCGACGGCGCTCCAGACGGGCCCGGGGGCAGCGAGGTGGGTGGCACGGTCACGGGGGCCACCAGCGCGGGTGGCTCGTCACTGGGCGGCAGCGATCCGGGAGGAGGGCCCACCGGTGGTCTCTCCACGGGCGGCGCGGCCTCCGGTGGGGGCGGCACGCTGACCGGCGGCAGCAGCACCGGAGGGGCGCTCGGCGACACCGGAGGCATTGGCTCCGAAACGGGCGGAGCGGGGACGGGCGGTACGGCGGCCGCGGGCGGAGCCGGCGGAACCGGTGGGGACACCCCGGTCGGCGCTTCCCTCGAGATCGACCGCTCGCGGATGGACTTCGGCACCATCGTCCTCGGGACCACCGCCACGGACACGTTCACGGTGACGAACCGGGGGGCGTCCATTTCCGGCGTCCCCAGCATCAGCGTACAGTCCGGGGGGGCCCCCAACCCGGTGGTCGTCAGCGGCTGTGACGCGGCGCTTCCTCCCGGCGAATCGTGCACCCTGACCATCCGCGTCACCCCGCCCGAGCTGGGTCTGTTCGACACCTTCGTCCGGATCACCGCGGACCCGGGCACCGACCCGCACCTGTCGATCTACGTGCTCGGACGAGCGAGCGGCTTCGAGGTTGCGCCGCCGTTGGCTCTGGACCTCGGCGACGTTCCGCCGGGCGTTCCCATCCAGCACGACATCACGGTCACCGCGACGATCGCCCTGTCCGACCTGGAGGTGTGGGCGGGCGGGGACGAGGTCTCCATCGACGCCTCCGCCACCACCTGCACGGAGACGCTCGCCGCGGGTGCCTCCTGCGTGGTGACGATGGAGTTCTTGGCGCCGGATGTCGGCTGGGCGAGCGGGTTCGTCGGCATCAGAGCCGGCGGCGACCTGGGCGACATGGCGGCGGTGAGCTTCACCGCGAACGTTACCCGAGCGAACGACCTCGCCGTCGAGCCGGCGAACCCTCCGCCGTTCATCGCGTACTACGAAGAGACGACCGATCCCATCGTCTTTGCCGTAACGAACGTCGGCGATGCCGCCTCGGGGACGATCACCACGGCCGTCGTCGGGGAGTTCAGTAGCGACTATGCCATCAGCGACCGCGACTGCACGACCCTCGCCCCGCAGGAGACGTGCACCGTCTCGGTGGTGTGCAGTCCGCCGATGAGCGCCGCTGGCGGCCCCCGAGACGCCGTCTTGTCGATCACGGACGGCAGCACCCACGTCGCGATCCCTCTGACCGCCCAGGTGACCTTTCGGGATTGAAGGGACTCCGCCCGGCGGTCCTTGTTGATTGCCGGAACCGACCCCAGACCGGGCGGTCTGCGGTGTGGGCGCCGCCGTCAGCTCGCAACCCCCCGTTGGACACGATGGCCGAGAACGACCTGACCGGCCGCGCGGCGAGGCCGCTCACCGGCGGCGCGCCCGATGCGCAGAAGGTTGGCGACGGCGAGGTGCTGCCGACGGAGGACCGGCAGCGGCAGCGAACCTTCCCAGCGCGATGACCGAGCCGCTTCGGCAAGACATCGCCAGCCCAACCCTGCCCGTCTAACCAGCCGTCAGATGTCCCCGTCGGATCGTATCCGTTCACGCCCCCAGGCGCGCGCCGCGTGAACGCTGAGGGTCAGGCGGCGTGAAGCGTTGCCGTTGCCCGTTGTGCGGCAG